>JAGLGJ010000043.1 GCA_023144075.1 Candidatus Bathyarchaeota archaeon
TGGTTCATATAGTTTAGATGAATACATTGATTTAAAAAAGAAGACTTGAACAGAGGATACTCCCCAACCCGAATCCAAAACAATCGCTTAACGTATGTAGAGTAGATCCCATAAACCATTTAAGAGTAAGATGTAATCAGTGCCTCTATGCCGATTCTTCCAATAGATACCGGACGTTACGGAACATCAGAAATGCGTAGGATCTTCGAAGAGGAGAGTAGACTTCAGAAAATATTAGATGTTGAGGCTGCAGTCGCATATGCACATGCTCAAGTTGGAAATGTTCCAAAGGAAGTAGCTGAAGAAATAATAGAAAAAGCAAATATCCAATATGTAAAACTCGAAAAATGCAAAGAGATCGATAAAAAGATCAATCATGATCTCATGGCCATAGTTAAAGCGTTAACAGAGGTTTGTTCCCCATCGGCATCAAGGTGGATTCATTTTGGCCTAACCAGTGCTGACGTTGAAGACACAGCATATGCTTTACAGTTCAAAGAAGCTCTCAAGATTATACGATTGAGACTCATCGATCTTGAGAGAATTTTGATAGGTCGTGTAGAGAAATATCACAATACCTTGATGGTGGGGCGAACTCATGGTCAACATGTGAATGTGATAACTTTAGGTCTTAAGTTGGCAGTGTGGATGAGAGAGGTATCGAGACACTTACGAAGACTGGACCAAATGGAAGATAGAGTTGTCACAGGGAAGATTATGGGAGTAATTGGAACAGGGTCGGGACTTGGCAAAAACGCAATTGAAATCCAGAATATCGCGTTGAAGAAGCTAGGATTGAAATCAGCTGATATGGTTACGCAGGTTATTCAAAGGGATTTGCATGCGGAGCTAGTGTCGACGTTGGTGTTGATTGGGTCAAGTTTGGACAAATTCGCGTTAGAGATACGTAATCTCCAAAGGACCGAGATAATGGAGTTAATGGAGCCTTTCAAGAAAGACCGCCAAGTAGGAAGTTCTGCAATGCCTGCAAAGAGAAATCCTGTTAAATCGGAGAGAATCTGTAGCTTAGCGAAATTGATGAGAGGTCTTTTAATCCCTGTTTACGAAAACATTGCATTGTGGCATGAACGTGATCTTACTAATTCAGCTAATGAACGTTTCATATTCTCAATGTCTTTCATTCTTCTTGATGATATGATTAATTCTATGAATAAAATCCTTGCAGGTTTAGTAGTCTTTCCTGATAACATGAAAAGGAATCTTGCTTTGACAGGAGGACTAAACCTTTCTGAAAATATTGTTAAAGCACTAGTCGAAAAAGGGATGGGGAGACAGGAAGCCCACGAGATTGTAAGGAATTGTTCAATGAAATCAATCACAAAAAAAATTCAATTCACTACAGCCTTAATGGAGGAAGAAAATATTTCAAAATTGATCTCACAAAATGAAATTGAACAAGTGTTAGATAATTCAAAATATTTGGGAGTTACATCGAAGCTAATTAAAAATGCTCTTGCCACAACCAAGTTTGAATTAGAAAGTAATTAACTAGTGTGAGTGTTAGTGGTAAGAGATAGTTTTGATCGATAACGTTTTCGAAAAATCAATACGCTAATCCCGACTATGGCTGCGCCTATAGAGAGTCCTATTATGAATAAATAAAATACGTTATCAATTGTAGAAGACTGATCTTCAATTGCGATAATGAAAAATTGCATTGTTATCTTATCTTTTCTAATATGTGCGATTATAGTTTGATATACTTCTCCTCCGCCAGAAATTATTATTTTTATTGGATGCCCTATCTCTTCGATCCATTGAACAGTAATTTTAACATGATATTCAAGTGGGGGTTCAGACATTACTACGGTAATGTTTGTAGGGTCACTCAAAATCTCATACGGAATAGATTGGGTAGAAGTTGAATTTGCCTCAGGAATTGTAACCAACACTTCACTGTCACTCATGAGTTCCCATGTAAGTATCTGAATACTGACCGGAGCTTTCAAACGCAATGGACCTACCCAAACAAGATCAGGAAAACTTGGAATTGTGCCATAAATAAACAAAATCTGACTGGAACATAGAATTGTGATGAGGGAAATTAATGCAAGTTGTCTTATCAATTATCTCAACTCATCATTATTTTGTGCACGTTTGAGAGTATCCCAATTTGAACCACACATTTCTTTCGGTGTGTGCAACTATTTTTGGGGTGCTGTTTCTTCTATTTGTTTTTTTATATTTTTTGCTAGTGTCGTTCCAATAGTGGGAACTGATACAAGAGACTTGAGAGGGGCTTTTCTGATATCGACAATTTTATGAAAACCAGCTTTATGTAACATTCTTGCACGGATTCTGCCTATGCCTTGGAGTCCGACTAGCTCAATCAATTCCTCTTTTATTCCATATTGAATTCTGAGACGTAGAATCGGAAACTTTCTCATCAAATCTTTGTGTTGAAATAGTCTGGCAAGTTGATTCGAAGCAAAAATTAACCATTCAGCTGTCTGCGTTAATCTTAACAGATCTCCTGGTTCAACTTTATATTTTCCCAAAAGATCGTTCTCGGTAATCTCTTGAATCCAATCATTCATCACTGCAACGCATTTAATTTCTGAAATGAAGTCATCAAGATTTTGTTCATATGAATACATTGAATTCCATGGGTCAGGTTGTTTGTAAATAAGTTCGCTCGAATGTTCGCTTGCATAAGCAATTAGGTGCTCGCTTTCCTTACCTCGAGGGTATAATTTAGGGGATAAATCAGGAGTATGCGAGACTAATTGAAGAATACTAATGTCAGTGAGTTTGTCAGGTCTATTATAAAGTCCGTCTCTAATGATGACCGCTGAGACCGGATCTATATAGAGTTCGGAGACTTTTCGACCGAATGGAGTGGCTAATAATTTGTCGGATTCCATAGTAACCATTTCTTCATTAAAAAGGAATCTTAGAATTTTCCCAACTTTGCTTTGGAGCATTTTGAAATCATATTGTTGGGCATGAAAAGTTTGAGAAAAGAAGTCGTAAAGGGCTTCTTCTGTATAGGCAAATCCCGTTGCAATGGTTGAAAGGACGTGAGGTCTTAAAACATTCTCAATTGAGAGTTTTGACCATATTTTCTCAGGTTCTGAGCGTACATACTTCTCCATTAATTGTTCTTGTTCAACCGATGTCTTTGCGATAAGAATCGATTCTCCGACCTTGTCATATTTGGGTCGTCCCGCTCTGCCTGACAATTGTTTATATTCTAAAACGGATATCTCTTCACTCCAAGATTTTGGGTCATATCTTCTATAGTTACTTATGAGAACAGCTCTTGCAGGCAAATTTACTCCTGCTGCTAGAGTTGGAGTTGAAGATAAGATCTTAATCTTTCCATCTTTGAATGATTCTTCAATTAATCTCCTATGTGATGCATCCAAGCCGGCATGATGAAATGCGGTCCCACATTTTACCTGTTCGGCCAGTGTTTCACTTAATCCCGTTCTTTCTCCTGAGGTCAATATTTTGTCCGCTAATGTTTTAAGATCTTTTTCTAGGTTCGTTGAGATTTTGCGAGAGAGCACTCTTGAAATATTTCTTCCATGACTTACTGCATCACGTCTAGTTTGTGTAAATATGAGTGCCTGTCCACCTTGCTTGATTATATCTAGTGCAATATCAATGACTGGTTTTTTGGTATCCCCTAAAATTCTTCTTGCTGAACCATCTTTGAACTGTATCTCTCCATCATGAAAGACGCCCTCTCTAAGAGGAACAGGTCTCCACTCAGTTGTGATGGGTATTCCCTTTATCCACTTTGAGACTTCATCTGCATTTTTTACGGTAGCACTCAATAGGAGAAATTGTGCGTTAGGATTTAGTTTCATGAGTTTTGTGAGTGTGACTTCTAGTGTAGGGCCTCTACTTTGATCTGTTAAAAGATGTATCTCGTCAGCCACAATAGTGTCGATCTCCTGCATCCAAGGTGCTTTGTGTCTTAGTAGGCTGTCTGCTTTTTCATTTGTTGAAATAATTATGTCGTATTTGCCGAGCCATTCGTCTGTCCTGTCATAATCGCCAGTTGAGACTGTGATCTCTAGTTTATCACCGTTAGATTTAGTTAGTTCTCGATATTTTTTAAATTCTTCATATTTTTCATTTGCTAAGGCTCTTAGTGGTGTAAGATAGATGCTTTTTGTATCATTTTCAAGTATGTTTTTTAAAATACAGAGTTCTGCAACAAGCGTTTTTCCGCTTGCAGTCGGACTCGCTAGAACAACGTTTTTCCTATTTAATACTCCAGCAGTGATCGCTTCTTCCTGTGGAGGATACAGCTGATCATACCCGTTTTGTATAATTACTCTTTTAATTTGTTCAGGAATGTTTAGCTCATTTATTCTCAATATGTTTCTTCCGAGCCTTGTTGGATAGAAAGGAGAGTCTTCAGATGGTTATTAATAGTGGTGGTTTAGCCTGAACCACTGCCTGTTCTTTTTACCTTGCCATCTTCGGGTGAATAAATAACGCCTTCTCTGCTGAGACGTCCAACAAGCATTCTGGCCTGATCTTCAGTCATGTCCTTTTTCTCTTGAAGAGTCTCGTATAGTTTGGATTCTTCTACCATGCCAGTTTCTTGCTCCATCTCAGTTATGAGGTCAAGGACATCTTTCATTTTATCGACTAAACTCTTTGGCTTGCCAGTCATTATGACGTCGATATCCATTCTTCCAGTGCTCGTGTCTATTCCAACATCCTGCAATGATACTGACATCAATCTGATCACTGCTCTAGCATCTTCCATTGTAACTTCTTTTCTAAGATATGCTTTCGCTCTTGCCTCGCTTAACCTAATTAGAGCCTCTAACTGACGTGGAGTAATTGCGATAGGAGATTCAGCAGAACCTGAACCAGCTCTCATTTTCAAATAGAAATCTTTGAGTTCGTTCGCTGCTTCGTTAGAGATGGTAATGTCAAGTTTTTTTGCATAACTGATATACTTTCTTAAAAGTTCAGGGGGAAGAGGTGCCTCTTCTTGAGTTGAATGAAGTCGATGGAGCGTTAATATGTGTTCTGACATTTTACTGTCGATTTCACTTTCAGGGATATCTCTCATGACGAAAATCAGATCGAATCTGGAGAGTATAGTGACTGGCAGACTTATGTTCTCACCTATGTTGCGGTAAGGATCATATCGGCCCAGAGCTGGATTTGCGGCTGCAATTATTGAGTCTCTTGCGTTCAAGGTAGCAACAATTCCGCCTTTGGCGATGCTAATTGTTTGTTGTTCCATGGCTTCATGAATGGCAACTCTGTCGTCAGGTCTCATTTTGTCAATTTCATCAATTGCGCAGACGCCTCTATCCGCTAGGACAAGTGCGCCTGCCTCTAGAATCATGCCGCCAGTTTTATCTCTGACTACGGCGGCAGTCAAACCTGCTGCTGTCGAACCTCTTCCACTCGTATACAAACCTCTAGGAGCGACCCTTGATACGTATTGTAGGAGTTGGCTTTTAGCTGTGCCAGGGTCCCCTACTAACAGTATGTTGACATCACCTCTGATTGTTATCCCGTCTGGAAGTTTCTTTGGCATGCCACCGAATAACAGGTATAGAATAGCTTCTTTCATGTCGTCATATCCGTATATTGAAGGTGCGACCGACATGATCAACTTACGATGTATCCAAGGGTCTTTTGATAGTTCAAGAATTTTTTCTTCTTCTTCAGGACTAATCTCCATGACTTCGACTTCTTTACCTGATATTTGAAGATAATTTGCATCCATGTAAAGACTGAAGGTTCTTAGTTTCCCTCTCCTGCCTACAAATTCTTGTTCAGCTCTTACTATGCCTGTGACGGTTATTCTGTCGCCTGGTCTTGCTGTATCCGATAAATCTTCGAGCACTTTAATATCCATAGAACGTGGTAATTGTCCTGGCGGGAGATCTTCTGGGCGTTCTTGAAGTCTCATTTCTTGCGAGTTTATGTATGTTGATTCCTCTTCTTTAAAGTCAAGGAATTTGCTTCTGCAACCAGGTCTGGTGCAGGAGTCTGGTCCCTGCATAAATAGTCCTTTTTGATCGACTCTAATTTTGGCTCCACATCTTTTACATTCAAAGGTTGCTTTTGTAAGGTATGGTTTTACTTGGGCTGCTCTGACAATTATTCCATCTACTGACACTAATCTTCCTAGATTTTGAGAGCCTACTTCTCGAAGAGATATTCGTTCATGAAGCCCTCGGAATCGAGCTATGAAGTTTTTAGTAACTTCAGCATATGCTGGATCCTCTATCTTCGTTTGCGCCCAGATTGCTCTATTGGCATAATCGAGATACTCATCTGGTTTTCCGATTAGGTCTCTGGCAAATTGTGGATCGAATGAATACAGATCCTCAAAGTCTACATCTAATGCTCGGGTGTCTGAGGATGCCATCTGAGATAATTTTTGTCTATACTTCTCTTTGGACCCGAACTTGAAATCTTTCAGAAATTTTTGAAATCTCTGTTCTGGGCTTTCTTCGCTCATTCTTCGTCCTCTAGATTTAGAATTTTATTTTTCCATTCATTGATTATTGGGCTCAGATCATTATAGAGTCTTCTTTCATCAACAGCCATTTTCCGAATAGTAGTGTCAGTTATCGAAGGGTTGGTTGCAAGGTATACTATCTTGTGTAAACGACAATTGATGATGTCTTTTGACTGACTAAGAGCCTTTTCGAAAAGGGCCTTTTGTGATGGGTCTTGATCCTTTTTCTTCGAAAGTTCATACAATAGTTCTCTGAGTTTATTATAGAAATCATGATCGAGTGGGGGTAACTCTCTGGATTCTGGAATGGATTCTCGCCAATGTATTTTTGCGAGATCGGGAATTTCCAGAGGTTTCTCATCAAGGATTTTCACCGTTCGGTTCTTAGTTAATTCTCTGGCTAACCAGCGTGGAATTTCAATCTCGTCTCCATCCTTAAATGGTCCAAAAGTCTTACCGCTGAAAAATAGTTCAGGAGTCCCACGTAAGACTCTTGCCTTTATCATGCTTGATTCGTAATCTGTCTCAAAGTCATTGATTGACAAGTTGGAATCACATCAAATACCTTTCAAGAGTTCCCGTAAACAGACAATGAAATAAAGATTGATAATCTCCATTACTCATAAAAATTTGTCAGACACATATTTTAGGCATTTAATCTATCAGATTCGTCTATTCTGTATATTCGTGTATAATAGAGGTTTAACAATTCTTTGGCACATTTCCAGTGGAGAATGTGATATTGATGTAGCACACTCAATATGTAGCTATAATGTGGTTTAGACAATTTCTCATTGATATTCTAAAAGCTTAAGAGCATATTATGAGAAGCATTTTTGAAGGTAGAAACTATTGAGTGAAGAGAAAATTACCCGACGTAAATACATGAAATATGCTGGTGCTGCTATTGCTGCTGGAGCGGTTGCAGCTGCGGGATACGGTATCTATCAATATTCTGGTCAGCCTTCTCCAACTTCTCCAACATCTCCATTACCAACTTCTCCAACCATAGAAACTCCTGCTTCAGGTAGGAAGATGAAAATCGGTGGAACCAAACCATTTACGGGTCCCGATGCAATATTCGGAATAGCTGAAGGTAGAGGGAACGAATTATGGGCGAAACTTGTCAATGAAGCTGGTGGCATCAAAGCTGCCGACGGGAACACCTACGAAGTTGAACTGGTTCTATATAATGACGAACAGAGACCTGAGAATGTTCCAAGATTGTATGAGAAACTGATTACAGACGATAAAGTAGACCTATTGTTCGGACCAGTTTGGGGGCCTCTTGGTATGGCCACAGTCCCCATAGTAGAAAAATATCGTAAATTTGAGGTCTATGGTACATGTTCATTTGATCCAGCTGTATACCAAGATTGGAAGTATATTGTTCATGTCATTACAAACGGTCCCGGCTACATGAATGCTCTCACTGACATGATCATCTCAAAGGTATTACCGAATGATCCTGACGCGAAAAACCTTGCAATTACGCATGGAGACGATATGTTTAGCAGGACAGTTGGTATTTATGGTCACGAATATGCATTGGAACAAGGAATGAACGTG
>JAGLGJ010000044.1 GCA_023144075.1 Candidatus Bathyarchaeota archaeon
ATTTGGGCTTCAGAAGTTAACCATTCCGCTCCGACTCTACCTGGTGCAACAATAACATATTTGCTTTTGATTTTTTCTCTGTCTTTGGACTCAACACCCTCTATCTTTCCATCTTTTACTATTAGGCCTTTTACTTCAGTTGAGGTTCTGATCTTGACTTTCTTTTGAAGAAATTGTTTTGCTTTGCTTAGAACTTTGCCGCAATTCTCCGTACCTAAATGTCGTATACGAGAAGGAACAAGTTTCAGCCCAACTAATGCTGCCTTTCTTTCTATCTCTTCGATCTTATTATTATCTGTTCCATAGAGTTTCTTGGGAGCGCCGAATTTTACATAAACTGAGTCTACATAATCTATTAGTCTGTTCAATTCAACTAGATCGATGTACTTGTCAAGCCATCCCCCTACCTCAGATGAGAGTGTAAGCTTTCCATCACTAAAGGCTCCAGATCCTCCCCAACCTGTTAAAAGGTCACATGGATCACATCTCACGCATCCAAAACCGCGATCAGCAGAGCATTTTCGTTTCTCCAGCTGAAGACCCATATCAACCATTAAGATATTCAAATTGGTCTTATTGACTAGCTCTAACGCAGAAAATATTCCTGCAGGTCCGCAACCAATGATTGTTACGTCATAACTCAAGAAATTTACCTCGGAGCCCCAAGAATGGCAATGAGATTCTGATATAAGCTTACCTTTTTTTTGAAAATTATGATGTTGGCTTTTGATATTAATGAAATTTTTATAGGGAAATAGTTCTGTCTTTTGTTGTCAGTCTAACACCAGTTTCATTTATGACGTTTCCGATAATATGAGTTCTTAACCCTAATTTATCACATGACGAAATTATTTGGTCTGTATTCGTCTTGTCAGACATCATACAGAGTCCGATTCCCATATTGAATGTCTTGTACATCTCATCATCAGTAATTTTTCCGATATCGTGTATTAGCTTGAATATTGGCTGAGGTTCTGGCATATTCTGTAAATGAAATCCTACATTTGCGTGTGGTTCAAAACGCTTGAGTTTTGAGAAAGCTCCTCCAGTTATATGAGCTATCCCATGTATCTCTGCATTTTGTATTGCAGTCATTACCGCTGGAACATAGATTTTCGTTGGTTCTAGGAGTTCTTCTCCTAGAGGTCGACCAATTTCAGGTATTTCTTTTTCCAAAGAATATTTTGCATTCTCGATTAGGATCTTTCTTGCAAGAGAGAGCCCATTGCTATGTATTCCACTACTCTCAATCCCTAAGATTATATCTCCAGATGATAATTTATCCCCCATAATAATTGAATCAGTATTAATCACGCCTAAACAGAATGCAGCTAGATCGAATCCTCGTCCTGGTATAGCACCTTTGATTACGTCAGGCATAATAGCTGTCTCGCCCCCAACTATATTCAGATTTATTTCTTTCGCAGCATTCACTAAACCCTTCATTATTTCATGCAACATTATCTCATCTGGCTTTTCCAAAGCCAAGTAATCGATTAACGTTGTTGGTTCTGCTCCAATACAGATAAGATCGTTTACACACATAGCAACACAATCTATTCCTATTGTATCAAATTTGTTCATCAATTGAGCGATTAGTACTTTAGTTCCGCATCCATCACAATGGAGTGCAAGTGCTTTTCCTTCACCAATATCTATGAGTGAAGCATAGTGTCCGAAACCTTTTATTACGTCACAAAGCTTACCCTTTCGAAAATCATAAGTATTCTTTATTAATTTTGCAATTGTAGCGTGACTGGCTCTGATCTTTTCTCTATCTACACCAGCTTTCTCATAGTTCCAATTCAATACTATCGCTCCAAATTAGAAATCAATTCAGGATATGATAAAGATAGAATTCTAATAGCTAGAAAAGCAGCATTTTCTCCGTTATCTATTCCTACTGTTGCAACAGGAACTTGTTTAGGCATTTGCATGGTTGCAAGAAGAGCATCTAAACCTTCCAGCTTCACATTAACTGGAACTCCAATAACTGGTCTAGATGTTCTTGATGCTATAAATCCTGAAAGTTGAGCTGATAGACCAGCTATGGCTATAAAGACAAGGACTTTTGATGAATCAATATATTTGGAAAGTTCTTTTGGGTTTCTGTGTGCAGAAAGAATTTTCTTTTCATAAGGTATGTTGAATTTTTCGAGAATTTTTATTGTCTTTTCAGCAATGTGGTTGTCACTTTCACTGCCTAAAACAACAGCTACAAGTTTTTTTAGTTTTTTATTATTCCTTTTCAAGCTGGAATTTCAGTCTCCCATATTCTGGTTTTTCTAGTTCCAGTCTTTTCTTTCATAGTTTCCAGAACTCTTTGTGCATATGGTGTAGGATATTCACCTTTTAGACATCCTAGACAAAGATCTTCTTCTGGAATGTTGATGGCTTTTATTAGACCTTCTAGGGTCTGATAGCCTAAGCTATCTGTGCCGATTTTTCTCTGTATACTTTCCAAATCTACTTTTGCGGCAATTAATTCTCCATAGCTTGCTATGTCTATTCCATAGAAACATGGGGAGATTATAGGTGGACAGGTACTCATAAGATGGACTTTATTTGCCCCTGCATTTCTGAGCATTTGAACGATAACTTTACTTGTGGTACCTCTGACGATGCTGTCGTCGATTATAAGTACGTTTTTTTCACTAACTGCAGATTTGAGGGGGTTGATTTTCAGTTTTATCGCAGAATCTCTATCTTTTTGTCGTGGCATTATGAAGGTTCTGTGGATATACCTATTTTTTATCAAGCCTTCAGCTACAGGTACTCCTGTTTGGTAAGAATAACCTTCAGCTGCTGTTCTTGAGGTATCAGGAACAGGAACTACAACATCAGGTTTAGTATCATATGTCTTGGCTAAGTTAATGCCTAGGTTGAATCTTACATCGTAAACACTTTTTCCTTCAAGAACTGAATCAACACGGCTGAAATAGACAAATTCAAACATACAATGTGCTTTCCTTTTGCATGAGTGGTAGCAGTATTTTTTGCAAGTATCTTTAGTCGCGATAGTTATTGTTCCTGGCTCCAAATCTCCTACCAAATTTATGTTGTTACTATCCAAAGCCACACTCTCAGAAGCAAAAGCTATCGTATTTCCCTTTCTACCTTGACAAAGTGGCCTTAGACCTAATGGGTCTCTTACTGCGATTAATTCTCGATTTCTTGTTAAGATTACTAGCGAGTAAGCTCCGTCAACCTGTGATGATAACTCCTTAAATGAGGAAATGTAATCTCCACTTTTGTCATAATTCATCCTGAGAAGTTTCAGTATAACCTCAGCATCACTGTTGGCTTTGAGTTTTAATCCTTCATTCTTTATCTTTTTTCTTAGATGCATGTAGTTTGCTAAATTTCCATTGTGTCCTAAGGCAAACATGTTATCTGTCATAGGTTGGGCATTAACCAGTGTTGATGTGCCAGTAGTAGAGTATCTAACATGACCTATTCCCATATTTCCAGAAAGTGTCCATAGTTTTGGTTTCAGATTTTGAGATACGAGCCCCCTGACTCTTCTTGAAGATATTCTTCCATTCTTGATAATTGATATTCCTGAGGATTCTTGTCCTCTATGCTGAAGAGACATTAATCCATAATATATGTTGAGAACTGCATCTTGCTGTGGATTACTTATACCAAAGATACCACAAGCATCTTTTTTTCCTCTTTGGATCTGCATTTCAAGGGCCCACCATGGCTTCTGGAATAGCTCTCTCCCATGTTTCTCTCATTTGATCAATTGAATTCCAAGCGATCCTTTTTTTTCCCCAAGTGATTTCATAATTGTCACTTGAAACTTCACCTATTATGGCAGCTGGGGCTCCATTTTTCCTTGCAAGTCTCAAAACTTTTCTCGCAAGAGGTTTTGGTGTAGTAACTATGAATCTAGCATTCGACTCTGAGAATAGAAGGTCATCAATCCTAACTTTTATATTACGTGGGATCAATTTTGCATCAATTTTCAGACCGAGATTACCTTTGATTGCCATTTCTGCAAGCGTAATGGAGATTCCGCCCCGTGAGCAGTCGTGAGCTGCTGTAAGATATCCATTCCTAATTGCTTCTATGATACTTCTTATTGAAGCATTCTCTCTAGAAACAACAGCATTTGGAGGTTTACCTTTAGGAAAATCTATAAGTCTGTAATATTGTGACCCGCCTAATTCTGAGTATGTTTTGCCTATCATAATTATTGATTGGCCTGTTCTTTTAAGGGCAATATTTGTTATCAGTTTCAGGTCTTCTATTAGTCCTAACATTACTATTGTGGTTGAAGGTTTTACAGCATTTCCAGTTGTTTCATCTTCATTGTAGAAGCTGACATTACCACCGACGCATGGAATTTTTAAACCTTTAAGCATATATGACATTCCGTTTATCGCCTGTCTGAACTGCCAGTAAACATTTGGATTCTCTGGATTTCCAAAGTTACAACAATCTGTTATAGCTATAGGCTCAGCACCAGTGGCCACTACATTACGAGCTGCCTCGGCTACTGCTGAAGCATGTCCATTGTAAGGATCAAGAAAACAATGGACACTATTACAATCCGCCTTTATTGCTACAGCCTTATTCTTTCCAATCAGTCTAAGTACAGCTGCATCCGAATCTCCAGGCTTTAAAACAGTTCTAACTCCAACTTCATGGTCATACTGTCTGTATATAATATCCTTGCTAGCAATATTTGCTGTTTGTAATAAATGAAATATTGTTTTCGAGATATTACTAGGAATTGCAGGTCTTGAAATAGATTTTTTACTTTTGATTTTAGGTTTTTTTGCTACTCTTACAGCCAACGGAGAATTTGTTAACAGCTTTGCAGGAATATTTACAATAATTCTGCCATTATACTTGGCGACTAGGTTACCAGTATGAGTTACTTTTCCAATAATAGAGTATGAAAGCCCCCATCGCTCAAATATCTCTAAGACTTTTCTTTGGCCTTCTGGAATAACGGTGAATAACAATCTCTCTTGAGATTCAGATAATAATATTTCATATGGGGTCATCTTACCCTCTCTAACATGAATAACATTGAGATCTATTTCTAGTCCTGAATTACCTTTACTTGACATCTCAGAAAGTGCACATGTAAGTCCTCCTCCACCAAGATCCTTGACCGCAGTTACTTTACCTGTTCTTAAAGCTTCAAGAGTTGCTTCAATTGCTAGTTTCTTAACAAATGGATCGCCAATCTGAACTGCTGGCCTATCTAATTCTGATTCTTCCCCGATAACTCGTGATGCAAAGGTTACACCGTGTATACCATCTCTACCTGTGGATCCCCCTACTAGAATTATTATGTCCCCTGGATTATCCATTCTTCCAAGTTTAAGATCTTTTAATTTACCAAATCCAAGGCATCCTACGTTTACCAAACAATTAGTTTCAAAACTTTCATCAAATTCAACTTCCCCTGCAATGGTGGGTATACCAGTGCAATTACCATAGTCTGCTATTCCCTTCACAACATTTTGGAACAGCCATTTGCTATGACTGCTTTGTAGATTTCCAAAACGTAATGAGTCAAGTAATCCAACTGGTCTACAATTCATACACAAAATATCTCTTATTATCCCTCCTATTCCAGTTGCTGCGCCATTATAGGGCTCAATTGCAGATGGATGATTATGACTTTCAACCTTAAAGGCAACAATATCACCATCACCAATATCTACTACACCTGAGTCATATCCTGGTCCTACGACTACTTTCTTGCCTTCTTTAGGTAGTTTTTGAAGGAGTTTTCTACTGCTCTTATATGAGCAGTGTTCAGACCACATAACATCGATCATACCGAGCTCTGTTTCATTTGGCTCTCTGCCAAGTCTTATCTGAGCTTCCTTTATTTCCTTTTGCGTTAGATTCAGTTTAATAGTAGATCTTTCATCCAAAATTATCAGACTCAGGTATGAACAAATCTATTTAATATTTTGAGACCGTCGCTACTTGAGAATGGACTTAATATTTTTTCAGATGCGCGTTCTGGATGTGGCATGAGACCAAAAACATTTCTATCATTATTACATATTCCCGCTATAGAGTCCATAGAACCGTTTGGATTCCCAATTTTAGTTAAATTGCCATTTTCATCTACATATCTAAGGACTATTTGATCGTTTTCACGTAGATCTTTGAGACCTTTTGGATCGATTGTATATCTTCCTTCAGCATGTGCTATTGGAATTTTTAAAATTGTTCCTTCTGAAATATTTCTTGTGAAATCTGTATTATTTGTTTCAACTTTAATGTTAACCCACTTGCATATGAAGGTCCTAGTTTGATTACTTAAAAGTGCTCCAGGTAAGAGTTCAGATTCTATTAGGATTTGAAACCCATTACAAATTCCAATTATTGGTTTTCCTTCTTGAGCCATAATTTCTACTTGATCTATAGCAGGACTGTGTGCTGCTATAATTCCGGCCCTGAGATAGTCACCATAAGAGAATCCCCCTGGTAAGATAGCCCCATCATAATCTTCAGCTTTGAAATTAGTATGCCACACTAAATCTGTTTCAATTTGGAGAACATCTTTCAAGACATGAAATATATCTAAATCACAATTTGATCCAGGGAATTGTATTACTGCTGTCTTCACAATTCCTCACTTTTTATTCGAATAGAGCATGTATGAACTACAGGGTTGTATATTCTAAGTGAGTTAGACATTTCTCTTACAATATGTTCTGCTTCTTCTTTTTTTTCTGCCTTAACTGATAGCTTAAGATACTTTCCTGTTCTGACATTCGTTATTGATTGGAATCCCCCTCTGTTAATGAGGTCTCTAGTTATTGTTTCGCCTTCAGGATCTCTTGCCATTTTCTTATTCTCGATAATTATCTCAACATTAAAGGATGGCAAATTTAATCATCATTTGATTATTTTGGAAACTAATTAAATTGAACCTGCTGGGAATGTTTTACTCAGCTAGTTGTTATGATGGTCTAAGAATACCATATGTAGCATGTTCTTATAGCTATTATATACAAAATAGAGTGAATGATGTGAGGCTAAATTAACTTGTTTATGTTAAAGTTCTATGAGAATGATCTCAGAGACCCAAGTTTACCTAGATATGATCCGTCGAGTAGATAGACTTCGCCTTCATCCAGTTGGGCTGCCCCTGACTTTAGTATTGGTCCAATGTATGACTTTCCTAGCCTATCACTTTTGAGTTGTTTGTTTATTGTTCTTCCACTCAAAATATCATTGAATGATGGCATGAATATCAAATTAGGATTTTCCAGTTTAACATTAAACTTCTGTTTCATTATTTTATTTACATCATCCGTAAATTTGATTTTCATATTATTTAGAAGCCCTTTAGCTAGAGGTTTACCATTAGATTTTGTGCGTAACCATACACGATGAGATTTTGAAAATCCAAGCGCGTCTTTTATAGTAATTATTGGATGGAGATGTCCTAATACAATATTCCTACATGATAGAATCTCAGGTTTTGGCCATGCATGACCATGAATCATACCAATTTCATGATTTATTTTAAATCCCGACGTTGGAAGAATTTCTACGTATTTTGGTACTAAAGCTTCCAAATTTCCATCATGATTACCACGAATTATCGAAATTCTGTTTACAAGTTTTGATGCGGCTTCAAAGAATAATGGTATTTCTTGCCATTCTGCTAATTCCACCTTTTGGATGGAGTGCTTGATGTCACCAATTATGAATAGATGTTTTGGGTTTGTATGTTCAATAAGTTTCTGAAAATTTTTGATCAGCTTTGGTGTTTGTGATGGTATATGTATGCCCTGTTCAGCAAGAACACTTTCCCAACCTATATGAAGATCAGTAATAATCAGACATTTCTCCGAATGCTTTTCAAAGAGAAGAGCAGGATAAGGATTAACAGGTCTAAGACTTAAAGTTGGTATCCTCCACTA
>JAGLGJ010000045.1 GCA_023144075.1 Candidatus Bathyarchaeota archaeon
CAGGCTGTACATCGCTTGTGAGTACAGAATTAAGAACTGGTATACTTAGCCGATCATTTCAGTTGGAAGAATTTCTCTCCCAAGGAGTGATTCTTATGCATACCATGGTTAATGCAGGAACGGTTGTACGTGCTATTCAGGTGGAGAAAATGCGGGGAATAGCACATGACGCTCAACTTAGGCCTTACCAAATAACGTCAAAAGGAATAGAAGTCTATTCTAAAGATCGCATATTTGAAAGTCAGCAGAACTAGTACGTTATGGTTTGGACTTTCGCGAGTGTCGAGTTCTAAAGATTATGCCTTTATCGCCGTCTATCCTGAAATCGGTCCATCTCTCAAGATGTTTCCTTTTCATTTTCTTTATGCGTAATTTTCTCTGATATTCGCCAGCTTCATCGGTAGAAGATAACTCAATTACGCTGTCGCAGAGGGCCTCTATGGCGTTAAGGGCTTTCTTATCAATTGCTGATCCTATCGTGTAGAAAAATCTTCCATTAACACCTTTGGTTTTAGCACTTACTGAATGAATGAAATTAGCGATGTACTCATCTCTAAGCATTGTAAATAATGGCGTTAATGAATCTAAGAAAACATCAGTATCTTGACCTAATTCTTCAAGACAAGAAGAAAGTTGTACACCGAGTCCAGTAAGGTCGCTCATCGATGAGATCTGATGTTTTTCAGAAGACTCCTTTCCGCCAGAAGCTGAATAACAATCTATAAAGACTAATTTTGAAGATTTTTCATATTCATCTAGATCAGGTTCAAAACTCTTTAGATAATCTCGTATATTGGATGGAAAATCTAAATTAGCGATAAAAATACAGGTTTTTCCACTTCTTAGACTCTTAATAAGAAAATGAGTAAGCAAAACTGTTTTACCTGATCCCGGTAAACCCGATATCATAATTGATGAGGATGACGAAATATCGCCACCAGCCATTTTATAGAAATATTCATAATCATACTCACGGAATCCTTTTTTTCTTTTTCTGAAAAGATTCAAAGCTGATAATGATGATGTTAGAATGATGAGTATCAACAATATGGAGTTTATCATCCAAGGTTTGACGATACGCATCACCATCTCTCTACTCGTATCAGAAGACAACTGAATCTCAAAATCATTTGAAACAGTTATCGGAACAAAAAGAATCAAAAGTTCTCTACTAATCTGAACTTCATACTGAGATCCAGGAAGTTGGAGGAAACTTATTCTACCCTCGATTGTTGTGTTCCCTTGGTCAACGATAGAATCATTTCTTAATAAGATCACTTTCGATTCTTCAACTGGGAAACCAAGTAGATCTCTTACTAATAATTCAAGCCTATGTACTGTACAGCGAATTTGAATCTCAAGATTTTCTGAAGTATGATAAAGTGTTCTATTAACGATGATGCTCTTCCAAATTACAATGAATTCATAAACTGTATCTCCTGATTTTGGAACTAAAGCTCTAATCTGACCCATAGAGTTACTTCTACCTGTCCAAATGCGTCTATCATCAACAAGTATAGTAACGTTCGCTCCTTCTAGTGGTATGTCTTTGGAGTCAAGAATTTCTAAATCAAATATATTGAAAGTTTCTTCTACCGGTATAGGTAAAGATACTGATGTGGCAGTCTGTTCACCATCCCAATATAATGTCAGTGATTGTATATCTGGTTCTGGTTTGATAGAAAACAGAATTGTGGATTCGTTTTGGAATGTGTGACTTATAGGGATTCCAAGGACGTATTTGCTAATCTTGTCTTCAACTGGTAATGCAATCAGAGCACTGGAGACCTGTTTTATCTCAGTTTCAGTTCCTATTTCGTATAATGAAACATTTAGATTAACAGTTCTTTTCACTGGTGAACGTAAATGGATTCTATAGTTTACAGATCCTTCTAGCTTTATGTCTCTGGTTAATGTTGGATACAATGTAAAATTAATCTCTCTGTCAAGAAGAGCTGAACGTTTTTCCCCGTAAGGTGGAGCGGTGCTTAGTATCCTTCCATATTTAACGCCCGTGGTATAATCTGTATGAGCGTACAGATCAACTATCTGCATTGAATCGGACCTCTGCTGCGCTAATGTAGCATCTATCTGCAGTAATGCCAGAATTGAAAAAAGCGCAACTAAGATCATTCGATTCAATGTTCAACGACCTTATCGAGACGTTCGCCTATCATCTCTATTGATTTTAAGAGTACTGATTAAAGGCCACCCTTTAGAATCTATCATTTTAATATAGTCTATCACAAAACAGCATATTACAAATATTAGAAATACTAGCTTTGTTGCAAAAACAATATTTATTGGAGTCATGCTTCGCAAAGGCCAAGGATTAACTATAATGTCGGGGTTTTGTAGACCCTGCACGGATAATGCCGCCGTCCAAAGTACAATGTGATATATTATTTCAAAGCCACTCACCAACACGCCGAACCAAGCAAACGAATATAAAATTCTTCGAACCTCTGGAAGCATCTGTTCGAAGCGCCTTATAGATGATGGCGTATACAATCCGAATACAAACCACAGGAAGATGGAAAACATGAAAATTGTTATGGGCTTCATATAAATGCCGGGCACAACTTCAACCTGTACCAATACTAGATTGTCCCCCACAATGTAGGGGAATGTTATTCTTACAGCATAGATTACTAGCACGAGAACAGCAGTGGTTCCGAATATCCACGATAAAAGGGAATAGATTTGGCCGGTTACATGTCTAATCTTTGGAAGAATGAATATTGATATCATGATGGCTCCTCCAATGAATACTAAATATGCTGGTGCAGGAGTGAACGCCAAAATTATTGCACAGACTGCCAAGACGACAGCTACATGCGACAAGTCAGAAACGAGTTCTTTTTTATTGGCGAACTTATTTTTGATGCGTCCAAACATTTTGATTTCCTACAATTTTAATGAATTAGTTATGGTGTTATAACTTCAAATCATGTTTGTGCATATAATTAATGTCAATACTCTTCTTGTTTGGGATATACATTAATTTCACGGAAATAGCCGGCATAGGTTCCAGGAATCGTTTTTGTGGCTCCACATATAAGAATAAATGACAGATCAGAAGGGTCTTCCCAACCAGCCTTGGCATACTCTTCGGCTATATCGAGCTCGACATATGACCACTGATTGAGTGGCAAATTTGTATGAATTATTCTATGATTTCGTAATTGGTATGTTTGTTCAGCAGAATCTGAAAAGATGAACCATATTATGTGGGCACCATCGTTTACCTCTAAACCAAAAACATTCCAAGGCTCTTTTGAATTTATATCGTGAACAAAGCTAAAAGTTGGATAAATCCAGAATGAAACATCTGATCTTAGGAGTCTTGATACATCTGATCCTCTTATCGCTTGTTTGACATGAATATTGGCCCAAGCGTATGTATCATTAGCGCCATCTTGGTATAAATGAAAGCCCAAACACTCATTATCTGCTATAATATCACGTCGAAGAAAACCTGAATCATTTGGGCCTAATGTGTATGTGGCTTCCCATAAGAACGGCCTTTGCATTCCAGTCTGTGGATCTTTTGTAAAGTATTTGAATTTTGGATTAAGAATAAGAGGAAAATCTTGAGATTTACCAAGGTTTTGAAAAAACGACATTCCGATTATCAGTATAAATAAAATCAAAGTGATATATGTCACACGCCGGCGGTTCACTGTATTCATTTTAGATCACGCCCAAATGATGCTTTATACCATGTCACGATTGCAACGAGGCATATCGGGATTAGGTAAATAAAGTAGTTCTGGAGTCCGCGAGGTGAAAACCATAATATCAACGCTGGAAAGGCCCAAATCGCATATTTTAGATCTTCGAAGTATAGATTGTAATATATTAACAGAAGGAAAAAAACTGATACTGCAAAAAAGAAATAGAAATTATTTGAAAGAGGTACATATCCAGATTGAGTTATTGTAGAGAGTCCCTGGCTTATTACAATCAATTGACCGGAAAAAGGAGTTGTGACATCAGATAACCATGATTTAGGATCTTTTAAGATGAAAATAATGTTGGGTAGTAGGAAACCAACTATTGTTGAGGTTGTAAACATGAGAATTGATTTTGTCTTTTTCTTTTCAGCATATTCTCCAGATCTCCAAATATATATTAATAGAAATGGAAAAAGGATCCATGGTTGTTGTTTAACTGCGCTTGCTAATCCATATGATAATCCTGCAATTAGTGGATTGCCAATATAAAATGCAGTAATAATAAGCGGAAGTACCCATAGAAAATCGTTTAGGCACCCTGCTGTGAAATTTATCGCCAGATCAACCCCGGCAAAGAAAGGAATTAGAACTAAAGGTCTAATTTCAGAGGGCGATTTCCAATAAAGAATTAAAATTATCGCTATTGCAAAAATGAATGTGACCCATCTCATATCTTGCAATCCAAAATACGCAAAAGGTGTGAAAAATAGTAAGTGAAGAGCTGGATAGTTCAGGTTCGTAACTAGATCTCCATCTGGTTTCAATGTAACATAATCTACATCTACAGTAAACATTTCCAAAGCTATTTGCAGATCGTGACCATAAGGATTCCAAGAGGGGAAAAGCCAGAGTTGTGATGCATAGTGTGTGAAAGCCATTGAGTCGGTTCTATATACTCCATTATATTGAATCTCTGCTATCACATACATGCTAGATGACATAATGAATAATAGTGCTATTAGAGGTATGATCTTAAATTTATGTAAAATTTTGATAGATGACAGAGAAACTGTCATAAGGAATAGTGCTAGTGAATAACCTATTATACAAAGTACCACAACTTCAGGGTGGGTTTCTATTTTGCCTCTTAGCCAATTTTGAAAACTCTCATAAAACAGAAATCCCGCAGTAAAAAGATAGAATATTCGAAGAGTAAAATTTTCGTATCTCTTCAAATCCACTGATTTAGACTCTTCGTTTGTTTTCATATTATTTCCATCAAGTTATTTGTACATTTTTTCTTGAGTATATTAAAAGTAGAATGATTAAACCAATCATTAGCAAAGATAGCCAGATGTATGGATTGTTAGCACTAGTATATTCGAATGTAACGTGAGCGGGGTTTGGTTCTGGTGTGATCAGCATGAAACCCTCGGGAGTAGACATAACGTTGGTTGTATAATTATCAACTGTTGCAATCCAGCCTATGTAGTAAGCTTCTCTCACAAAAATTTTAACGTTTGAAAAACGATCTGTGATCTCAATGTTTATCCTTTCTGGACTAGATCTCTCAAAGTCATAATCAACATTACCAGTTTCAGTAACTAATTGAACAAAAGAGTTGGGGACGGTATTTTTTAAAATAGTCAGATTTCCTCCTTCATGAGTGATGAAAGCATCTTGTGTGAATGTTGAATTTGTAAGATCACGAATCAAAGTTTTATTAGAATTTCCTACAATTACCCAATGTATCCCTAGCTCTTGATTTTGATCAATAAGGTTTTTCCATACTTCGACCCTGTTTTCTGTTGTTTCCAGATCATTGATCCGATAGTCATCTATTTCAAGCAAACTAGGAATAAGTTTTTCTTGAGGATACCACCCGTCAATGAGATTTTTTCCAGTATAACTAGGGATCATGTATATCCACATAGGACATTTGATAGGCAGAATTCTTCCATAGTCATTTTGTAATCGTAGATAATCCAGTAATTCTATTGGAATATCAGAATTCTGAACTGTATAAGGTAGATGGGAATTAACGTCTTGATTTAGTAAATAAACAGATTTGACGATTCCTCCAGAAAAAAGCAATATAAAAATAACGGCCAAAATTAACAATTTCCTATTTCTTCGCATTCTGCAAACGACTCCTTCAATTAATATGCCCGCAAGAAACGCGATTGGTAGACTGAGGAATAGCCAGAATCTGTATACATCAAGGCTTCTCCAAATGGATTGCAATAAAGGAATTTCTACAATTGGAATTGCGTAATATCCAAGACCAAGCCAAAAGAAAGATACGAACCATAATGTAAGAAAGAAATTAAAACGATTGTACTCACTTCTTCGAGTCCTAAGTATTACTAAACCTGCTATGAAAATAAGTGCGGCTATTACAAGTGCTTGTCCGATGATTTGAATATGGAAATAAGTTTGATATCCAATTTCAAAAAATGACATGCCTAAGAAAAGTAAAACAAGGGCGGAAACTATTGTTGATTTTTTAAAATCTTTGGAGACCCAAAGGAAAATGGCGCTAATTGCCAAAATGAAATGAATTATCCCTTGTTCTAAAAGTAGATAATCGTACAATGCATAGGATAATTTTATGAAAGGGAATTCCATCGTTCGATTATAAAATGGGTTATCTGCAATTTGTGACAAAGCTTGGACGAAATCTATTAACCAAAAGCTGGTCAATGCGATTCCACCAAAAATTACGCCTAAAAATTTGAGTAAATTCAATTTAAATTCGGCAAATGAGGGTGTAAGTGATAAAAGTGCCAACAATAAAATGAAGAATGTTATTAATGCTGAGAGATGATGAGTGAGAATAACTATGCCGAGAAGTAAGATTGAAGCTGCAAACCATATTGTTGATTTCCTAGATAACATGCGAATGAAAGTAACTAGTAATACACATATGACTGGCAAAGCAATGATGTTTGGGAATCTATCATAAAAAATATAATTTCCAATCACTGTTGGAGTCAATCCAAAAATTAACGCACTCCAAGAAGCTTCTCTAATACTTAATTTAAGTTCTCGACCTAAAAAATATACTGCAATAGGAGTTATAAGAAAAAAAATGGTGTCTATGAATTTGTAAGCACTTATTGCGTCTTTTCCGATATTAGCGATTGAGAATGTGAGAAAATAGCTCAAAGGTGAATATAATAGAAGAAAAGGTGTTCCACAATACCGATCTGGAAACCAGGAAGGAATCTAACCGAGTTTTTCATACCCTTTGAACATGAAGAGAATCTTGCTCAGGTGACTGGTAGAATCAACACCTTGAGGAATCCCTGGTAATAAACGTGGGATGACAATTAAAATTCCTATTATGAATGCGATTAATAATGGGATAGTGTCTTTCGCGATGATCTTTTTATTCATCTGCGCGTATTCTTCCCGTTGATCATTTAGATGTTCGGATCAATCCAATTTTTTCTCAAATTACTTCTCTTCAATGTTAGAAATGTGATTAAGATGGTAGATGCTGCAATGATTGGGAGCAGAGTCCCAAATTCAGGAATTGCAAGTTCACTATCCTTGCTACATGCAGATTGAACTGCATAAGGTCCATATTTGCCAGTTGAAGTCTTATCGAATGCGACCGCAATAATTTCAATATTTTCCGGGATACTCTGTTCTGGTATTGACCAATTTCCTGAAAGGACTTCATATGAATTTGGTTTTAGAAAAATTCCTTGTCTGAATATCTGATCTCTATAGATAGAATTCCATTGTGTTCCATTCTGGAAAATCTTGTCTTCGACTACATAAACGGCTACATCCCCACTAAAAGAATATCCGTTTCTTTCAGCTACTGAAATTTGAGTGGTCAATAAACTTCCGTTAATAGTTTTTATTACTGTTAATTCAATTAAGTGAACACTTTTGGAAGTAAGTAATTCTATTTCAGAAGAATTAATAATTGAACCACTTGTTCTAGAGTATCCGCCGTCGTATGCATGTGATGGGACAAAATGAAAGTCTAGTTGATTTGCTCTATCGACCGAAGCCGTTGTGCTCCAAACATCTTGGATATGATAAACGAGGAAATGAGCGATATGACTATCGTGCGTAAATGTATTCTTAATTTGTATTTGCTCTGTTTGACATGGTTCACA
>JAGLGJ010000046.1 GCA_023144075.1 Candidatus Bathyarchaeota archaeon
ATCAGAGTTCGAACCCTTAAACACGGATGGAGACCGAATGGCTGCCAATGTGGCTGGTGAAATAAAAGCAGATATGTTAATTCTCTTGACAGATGTGAAAGGACTTGAACTTAACGGGAAACTCATACCAAAACTCAATTTTATTGAAGCCAAGGATGCGCTTGGAAGAATAGGTCCTGGAATGATAACTAAAATCTATGCAGCTATAGAAGCCATCAATCTTGGAGTTAAGAAAGTAGCTATTGCATCTGGATTAGAACCGTCTCCAATAACATTATCCATAGAAGAGAAATGCGGCACTGTGATAACGAAATGAATGAAACTGAAATACTTGAATTAGAACAAAAACACTTAGCCAATGTATATGCAAAAAAAGATCTAATAATTGTCAAGGGTCAAGGAGCAAATCTCTGGGACATAAATAACAAAAAATATATTGACTGCACTGGGAGTTATGGTGTTTCAATATTAGGGCACTGCCATCCAAAAATTGTAAAAGCAATAAGACGTCAATCAGAAATTCTCATTTCCTGTCACGGCTCATTATATAACGATTCAAGATCAGAATTTTTGAAAAAAATCACTCAGATACTGCCCGAAGGTTTGGAGAAAGCTTTCCTCTCGAATAGTGGTGCAGAGGCAGTTGAATGTGCAATTAAATTGGCAAGAAAATTTTCAGGCAAAACAGAGATCATAGCAATGATGAATTCATACCATGGAAAAACCATGGGTGCACTATCGGCAACATGGGATAAAAAATACCGAGAACCATTTTTACCATTAGTGCCTGAATTCAAACATGTACCCTACGGGAAAATCGCCAAACTTGAGGAAGCATTGTCCAAAAATACAGCAGCCGTAATTGTTGAACCGATCCAAGGAGAAGGAGGAGTTAAGATCCCGCCCAAGGGATATATGAAAGATGTAAGGCAGATCTGCGATGAAAAAGGAACTATTATGATTGCAGACGAGGTGCAGACAGGTTTTGGTCGAACTGGTAAAGTGTTCGCCTGTGAACACTCTGATATCACTCCTGATATTATGTGCCTAGCCAAATCTGTTGCGGGAGGGCTTCCTCTCGGAATAACCGTTGCAACCCCAGAGATAATGTCATCGTTTAGACTTGGTGAGCACTCAACAACATTTGGTGGAAATCCACTTGTTTGTGCTGCAGCGTCAGCTGCAATCGATGCGCTAATAGAAGAGCGACTTCCAGAGAGGGCCTCGAAACTTGGTGGTCATTTTATGACTAGACTAAGTGAACTACAAAATAAACACAAAATTATTCGTGAGGTCCGAGGCATGGGGATGATGATAGGTGTTGAATTCAGATTTGATGTCCTCAATATCTTGCGCGGATTAATGCGTAAAAGCATTTTAGCATTAGATGCTGGAAGAAATATAGTCCGTTTTCTGCCACCATTAGTCATCTCAGAAGAACAACTTGATCTGGTCATAGAATCGTTTGATCAAGTCATCTCGGAGGAAGAAAATGCCAACCCAAGAGGTTGATCTATTAACCGAAATGCTCAGGCTTTACAGCCCGAGTGGCGAAGAAGCATATATAGCCGAATATCTTGCTGGGGAACTTAAAAAAAACAAATTCGAAGTTTCTATAGACAAAGTAGGAAATGTGATCGGAACACGTGGAAGCGGATCTCCGACCTTACTCTTGTGTGGTCATATGGATACAGTTCCAGGAGAAATCGAAGTGAAACTCGAAGGAGATAACCTATTTGGAAGAGGTGCTGTTGATGCGAAAGCCCCTCTCGCAAGTATGATAATGGGAGCATCAAAAATTCACGACCCCAATGGAAAGATAATCTTAGCATGTTTGGTAGATGAAGAAGGCCAAGGAAAAGGGGTTAGACAATTGATCGAGGATGAAATCCAAACAGATTACGCTATTTTCGGCGAACCGAGCCGAACTTGGAATGTGACCATAGGCTACAAAGGAAGCTTGCATCTTCTGCTGAAATGTAAAACTTCTACAGGTCATTCATCAGCTCCATGGCTTTCAGATAATGCAATCGAGAAAGTCTATGAAATTTGGAGAGAAATTCGAGAAAAACACTTTCAAGAAGAAAATACTGAATCTCGTTTCTATTCCATAACCTCATGTTTGACTAAAATTTCTGGAGGGGGATCTTCGAGTATGATTCCATCAAAATGTGATGCAGAAATTGATATACGTACGCCTCCCCAGCTCTCACCTGAAGTAATATTTGGTAGACTCAAGAGAACTGTCGATGAATTAAACGAACAAGCCAAAGATATGAAAATTGAGCTGAGATGTCTTGGCAGTGTTCCGGCTTATGAGTCAGATAAAAGATCCATTCTTGTAAGATCATTGACATATGCAATTCGAAAATTTTCTGAACGGACTCCAACTCTTCTAAGGAAGACTGGTACAGGCGACATGAATGAGCTCGGTGCAACTATGAATATTCCCATGGTATCCTATGGGCCGGGAGATTCACATCTTGATCATACGAACAAAGAAAATATTTCATTAACAGAATATCAAGAAGCCATTAAAGTGTACCAAGAAGCAATTCCTCGGCTATTTCATCTTCATGATAAAATCAAATCAAAGTGAATATGATGAAAAATAAATCGATTGATCATAAAATACTCCTTCTCGATACAACTTTGCGAGAAGGAGAACAAGCCCCAGGAGTTACTTTCACGATAGAGGAGAAACTAAAGATAGCAAGGAAATTAGATGAGATAGGCATTCACATGATTGAAGCAGGTGATCCAAACGTATCTGGGGATATCAAAGAAGCTGTTCGAAGAATATCTAAAGAAGGATTAAAGGCTGAGATTCTTGCTCACTGTAGAGCCCGGATTTCAGATGTAGAAAATGCAGCCTCTTGTGAAGTTGATAGAATAGCGATATTTCTTGGGACTTCCGAGTCACATCTCAAATATAAGATTCGGAAAGATGAAAACAAGGCAATAGAACTCGTTTCGCAAGCAATAGAGCATGCCAGATCACAGGGTTTGAAAGTTAGATTTACAGCTGAAGACGCAACAAGGACTGACAATGAATTTTTGTTTAATATTTGTAAAAAAGCGCAGGAGGCTGGAGCTGATAGAATTAGTATACCTGACACAGTTGGAATAATGTCTCCGAATAATGTTAAAGAACTTTTTCGCGATTTGAGTAGTAAACTAAAAGTTGAACTTGATACACATTGCCATAATGACTTAGGAATGGCGACAGCCAACACGCTAGCCGCACTTGAGGGTGGAGCAACAGGAGCTCATGTTACAATAAACGGATTAGGTGAAAGGAGTGGAATAGCGCCTCTAAGCGAGGTAGCCGTTGCGCTAAAAGTAGTATATGATATAAAAACAGTAGCACTTGACAAAATCCCTGAATTGTCATTAATGACCGAACGCTTCAGCGGTATTGTTCCCTCTCCAAATACACCAATAATCGGAGAAAGCGCCTTCACACATAAAGCTGGCATTCACGTCGCAGGTGTCTTAGCTAATCCATCAACTTACGAGGGATTTCCACCAGATCTAATAGGCAGACAAAGAGACATTATCATCGATAAATATACAGGAATCCATGCAGTTAGCTCTAGATTGAATCGGTTAGGCGTATCATTGGATGAAACTCAGATAACCAAAGTTGTCCAAGCCATAAAAGAACGTCCAACAGTCACCAGATTTAGAGATGCAGACCTCATTGGGTTAGCTGAACAGATTACTGGAAAAAATCTGCAGGCTGAGGTCCCTACAAAAATTGAAGCTATTCTTAGGATCAAATGTGAATCAAATGTCTATACAACAGCTATCGCTAGAAGACTCAGAGCTTTTAAAACGATAAAAAAGGTATATGAAGTCACGGGAAATTATGATATTGAAGTCACGATAGATGCAGATTCGACAGTTGATTTGAATCAGATCCTCGAACGGATAAGAGAGATAGATGGTGTTAGAGCAACTGAGACACAATTGGTTCTGAAAAAATTTGAAACTTGATAATTACCAATAACCTTATAGGGTTTATCAAACCATAAAATTATTTCACGACGACAAGTGATTGCAATGTCTCCAATGAAATTCAAAAAACAACTTGCAACCATTCAACTAGTGATTTTACTCGTCGTAGTAGTACTTCTAGTATAACCTGAGCAGCAAAAGTCAAATTTATGCTGCAAGGGTGTTGTAAAAAGAAACAGTGTAGATGATAAAAAAATGTCCAGAATGTCTGGCGCAAAAGCGTTGGTAAAGGCTCTAGAAAGAGAAAAAGTAGAAACGATCTTCGGTCTCCCAGGTGGAGCCATAATTCCAGTCTATGATGCCTTGCTGGATTCAAACATCAGACATGTATTAGTTAGACATGAACAATCAGCAGCCCACATGGCAGACGGTTATGCAAGGGCTAGTGGAAAGACTGGTGTTTGTATGGCAACATCAGGACCCGGTGCAACAAATCTGGTTACCGGATTAGTTACCGGACAATTAGACTCATCACCAATGGTCGCCATTACAGGTCAAGTCTCAACTCCACAAATAGGATTGGATGCTTTCCAAGAAGCTGATATCATAAGTATAGCAAGTCCGGCAACAAAATATAACCATCAACCACGTAGCGTGGAAGAAATTCCACCTACTGTTAGAGAAGCATTCTTCATAGCCTCATTAGGACGACCTGGTCCTGCACTGATTGATTTGCCCAAAGATGTTCAAGTTGATACAGCTGAAGTAGAATTTTCAGATAAGATCCGGATAAGAGGTATCAAACCTATACCGACACCTGACAATACTCAGATTGGCCGAGTAGCAGAGATGCTATCTGAAGCAGAAAAACCGTTCATACTTGCAGGTGGAGGGGTGATAGTGGCTAATGCTTCACATCAACTCCAGAACTTAGCTGAACTTTTACTAGCTCCAGTTGCAACATCGCTAATGGGGAAAGGTGTTTTTCCGGAAAATCATCCACTCTCTATGGGCATGATAGGAATGCATGGATCCAAAGAAGCGAATCAAATCATTTATGATGCTGATGTTCTGCTAGCTATAGGATGCAGATTTAGTGACAGAACTACAGGAAAATTAGATGAATTTTGCCCCGCGGCGAAAGTGATACAAATAGATATTGATTCAACGGAGATAGGGAAAAACAAGTGTATAGATGCAGCCATTGTAAGCGATGCCGCTCCTGCTTTGAATATGCTAAACAAAGCTCTAGTGAAAAAACTAAAGCATAAAAAGAAAACATCATGGTCTAAGAAAATAAAAGAAATCAAAGAGATCTCCGAAAACAAGATTGAAAATTCAGGAAAGGAATTGACGCCACCAAAGATTTTGAGAGAGCTGAGACGTCTCATACCCGACAAGTCAATTGTCACAACAGAAGTCGGCCAAAATCAGATGTGGGCTTCGCTATACTTCAAAGCACTAAGACCACGAACTTTCATAACATCTGGAGGATTTGGATGCATGGGATATGGCTTCCCAGCTGCCATAGGAGCAAAAGCAGCAAGACCAGATTTACCAGTCTTCGACATAGCTGGTGATGGCAGCTTCATAATGACTGAAAACTCATTGGCGACATCAGTACTAGAGAAAATACCAGTTACTGTCGTTATATTGAACAATAGAATGTTGGGAATGGTTGCCCAATGGCAAAGATTATTCTTTAATCGTAGATACTCAGCTGTTCAGTTAGGGAACGTCCCAGACTTTGTTAAACTTGCTGAATCATATGGAGCTCAAGGAATTCGTGTTGGCTCAATACTTGAATTCTCAAAAGCTATTAAGACATCTCTCAAAGAAGAAGTTACTACTGTGATCGACGTTCCTATAGATCCTGAAGAGAATGTTTTACCCATGGTACCAGTTGGTTATAGCTTAAAAGAAGTGATAGGTTGAACAAGAATGACTAAAACATACATAATATCCGCATTAGTAGAGCACAAACCCGGAGTTCTATACAAGATATCAAATATGTTTTGGCGACGTGGATTCAACATCGAAAGTGTCGCGATTGGAACTGCCGAACAAGAGGATCTAGCAAGAATTACTATCACTATCGAGGGAGATGAGAAAGACGCGGAACAATTTGTTGGTCACCTTGAAAAACTAATAGATGTTTTAAAAGCAACAAGACTCGACCCGAAAAAAGCCGTAATTAGGGAGCTGGCTCTTGTCAAACTCAAAGCGAAAGATGCTAAGATGCGTTCAGACATATTTCATTATGTTGATGTTTTTAGAGGAAGAATAGTAGATGTCTCACCTGAAACAGCTACCGTTGAAATCGTCGGAAGTAAAGACAAAATTGATGCTTTCATTAGTCTCACAAAATCCTTCGGGCTAGTTGAAGTTGCTAGAACCGGCGAGACTGCACTTATAAGGGGACCAGAATCTGTAAGACTAGATGAATAAGGTGATTTGAGTGGCAAGATTTTACCATGACCAAGATGCAGATATGAAATACCTTCAAGGTAAAACAATTGCCGTAATCGGATACGGCAATCAAGGACACGCTCAAGCTCTGACCTTCAGAGACTCAGGCGTTAACGTTGTAGTAGGATTAAAACCAGGTGGAAAATCCTGGAAACTAGCCGAACAAGAAGGATTCAAACCATTACCAGTGGATGAAGCTGCGAAACAAGCTGACATCATCCACATGCTGTTCCCTGATTTGGAACAACCAGGCGTATACAAGAAGCTAATCGAACCAAATCTCAGAGAAGGTAAGACAATCAGCTGCTCACATGCATACAACATCCATTTCAAACAGATAATTCCACCAAAAAATGTTGACGTTATTATGGTGGCGCCCAAGAGTCCAGGATCAAGACTGAGAGAAATATATAAGGAAGGTTTTGGGGTGCCAGCGTTAGTTGCTGTTTATCAAGATGCTTCTGGAAGCGCCAAACAAACGATACTTGCTATGGCAAAAGCATTAGGTCACACAAAAGCAGGAGTAATTGAGACTACATTCAAGGAAGAAGCCGAAACTGACATAATAGGTGAGCAGACAGTTCTTGGAGGCGGTTCTATGGAGCTAGTCAAGAAGGGTTTCGAAGTTCTTGTGGAAGCAGGTTACCAACCCGAGTTAGCATATTTTGAAGTTGCAAGTGAACTGAAACTCATGGTTGACCTACTATACGAGGGTGGATTAACTAGGATGATGAAGATGATATCTCATACAGCCCAATATGGGAGCATGACTGTCGGACCAAGAGTAGTTGATGACCATGTAAAGGAGAATATGCGTAAGGTAGTCAAATTTGTGCAAAGTGGCGAATTTGCGAAGGAATGGAGTGGAGATCCGAAAAGAAGCATGGAACGATTGGACAAATTAATGGATGAACTGCAGGAGCATCCCGTAGAGAAGGTTGGCAAAGAAATTAGAAAGATGGCTGGTATCGAGAAAGGAGCAACAACATACTGAACATGATGTGTAATTCGTACTTTTTTTCTTTATTACGTAATTACATCAATCTTTTTTTAATAAATATTTAATATTGGTACGTTAAAAGTAAATAGGTTAAACGGTGCATAAATTGAATATCTTTGAGAAGATTCTAGCAAGAGCTTCGAAAAGAAAAGAGGTTGTTCCAGGAGAAATTGTTGAAGCAAATATTGATATGGCAATGATTCATGACCTGACTGGGCCT
>JAGLGJ010000047.1 GCA_023144075.1 Candidatus Bathyarchaeota archaeon
TCAGAAAATTGATCATCTACCAGTGATTTCTGATAAGAAAATTGCTGGCATCGTGACTTCTAATGAGATAGTATTCAGGCTAATACCAAGAGAAAGGATTGGCAGTGCGATGATAAGTATGGAAGCTCAAAAAAACCTTGGATTCCAAGCAAGTTCAATCATGGAGACCCCATTAACATGCCAAGCTAAAGATAAAGCATCAGAAGCATTAGCGAACATGCTTCGAGCAGGCAAGACTTACAATTTAGTTACAGTCCTGGGAATGGTTCAAAGCATTGTGACTCCAAGAGATTACATTAATCTTGTCGCCGAACCCAAACCCATAGTGGAAATCCCGGTCTACATAATAGGATTGCCAGAAGATCCATTCGAGGCTGAAGTTGCCAAGTCAAAATTCTTGAACACAATTGGAACATTAAAAAGAGCTTTTCCAGAAATAGAGGAAGCACGTTCGGTTATTAAAATCTCAGAGTCAGTGAAGGGAAAAGAAAGAAGAAGATATGAAGTAGACATCGCAATAACAACACACAAGGGAGTCAAAAACTACACTCACTCTGGCTGGGAGTTACCGAGCATCTACGATAGGTTGTCTAAGAGGATCAAACGCTTAATGACACAGCGTCGAGGAACCACTAAAAGATATTTGAGAAAAGGACAAAAGACAAAAAGAAGACGTTAATTCTTTCTAATTTTAAAAAAAATAGTAAGATGGATCAGCCTTGGGAGACATTCAATGAGTCTGCCTTGAATTGGACATATACATTTTTCCCTTTATCTATACACAAATCTTTGAGAGAACTCAATGTTAATTCTGACTCAATTGGAAAGCCTACGTCCACCAAAACCTTTGCACTAGACTTCATCTTAACAATGTCAGATACTTTTCCTGTCAGATTGTTACAGACGCATCCATACCATTTCGGATTTCTAATTAATGGTTCAGTTGATAAGATGATATCTTCTGGTTTTATTGTAAGTATAATTTTTTCTCCATCTCCTTTTCCAATCACTGTCGTGAAGATTTCTATATTACCTATTTTGACTTTGGCGGGACCTGAAGCAGCTTGAACTATTTTTCCATCATACACATTTAGTCCGAGGAAGTTGGCCACAAATTTGGAGTTTGGCTTCTCTAGTATCTCATCACGGTTACCTATCTGTTCTACGACACCTTCACCCATCACAGCTATCCTATCAGAGATGGTACATGCCTCAGCTAAATCATGTGTAACATATATTGATGTTACTTCGAGAGTTTCTAAAAGATTCTTAAAGTCGGTTCTTAGACTCTCTCGAGTTTTCGGATCTAATGCAGACAGAGGTTCATCAAGAAGCAGAAGTGTAGGATCAATTGCTAAAGCTCGTGCCAAGGCTACGCGCTGCTGCTGACCTCCACTAAGCTCATGTGGATAATATTGGGCATAATCTCTCAATGCTATAAAGTCGAGAAGCGAATTGATTTTTTTCTTAATCTCATGTCTAGGCAGATGTTTAGCTTTCAATCCATATGAGATATTTTCATCAACTCGCATATGAGGGAATAATGAATAATTTTGAAAGACATACCCTATCCCTCTATCTGAGGGATTAACATGGATTTTTTTTCTTCCTTTTTTTCCATCAACAAGAATTTTGTCAATGTAAATTTCTCCCTCATCTGGTGAACACAAACCAGAGATTATGTTGAGCATGGTTGTCTTGCCACAGCCGCTAGGTCCGACTATTGATAGAAGCTCATTTTTTTGAACTTGTAAAGTGACATTTTTCAAAACTTCTTTGTCTGAAAAACGTTTTTTTATTGTTTTGAGTTCTATCATAGTCTTGCCCCGTATCGTTTTCGGCCAAGTATTTTGAAGAGTGCGAGGACTCCGAATGATACTACTATAAGGATTGCTGAGAGGACATTTGATGCCATAGGATCTTCAGCCATTAACATGTAAATGGCTAATGGCATAGTCTGTGTTACTCCTGGAAGATTACCTGCAAACATTAATGTTGCACCAAATTCCCCCATCGATCTGGCCCATGTCATTATTGTACCAGCTAAAAGTCCGTGTGAAGAGAGAGGAAGAGTTATTGTAAGAAAAACTCTTAATCTTGAAGAGCTCAATATTTTTGCGCTATTAACTAAATTCCTGTCAACGTCCTCAAATGCTGCCTTAGCCGATCGTATTAGAAAGGGTGATGCAACAAAGATTTGAGCCAAGACAACAGCGATGGTACTGCCCGGCAGAATTATTCCAAATTCTTTGAGTGTAGGTCCAAGTATTCCTCTTGGGGCAAAAGCTAACAAAAGTGCTATACCAGCAACTGCTGGCGGAAGGACTATTGGGATATCAAGTATAGTATCAACAATTGATCTACCAGGAAATCTCCTAGTTGCAAGTAAATATGCAGTTGGAATACCAAAGATAAAGGAAATGAGAGTAGCAAAGGATGCAGTTACTATGCTTACAGTTAAAGCGCTTAGAACCTGCGGATTTCTTAATTGAAGTATCAACATATCCAAATCTAGATTCAAGAAGACCGCTGCAATTGGAAATGAGATGAATGCTATGAAAAAAAGACATGCGAATGCTAGCAATGCGATAATTAATCTATCAGAGATCCGCTCGAGCCCCATTACGAAAAACCCTCCATTCTTGTAGCCAACTCCTTACCCTCATCTGATAGAATAAATTCAACAAATTTGACTGCTAATAGTGCAAGCAAGAGTCTAGTCTCAAAGAATATATAATGCTTATCTTAGCTACAGAAGTAAACTAACATGTTTACTTTACAAGAGCGTAGTGCGTGCCATACTAGCATCTTCCTTGAATTCTGATCAAATATTGTTACTATGATGTTCGTAGCCACGTTGGTCAATATCACGGTATTTATTTTTCAATTTTAGAATAATTTTTCCAGAATTTTCTGTTACATGTCCTATTGGTATTAATGTACGAATCTTTTTCTTTGTTTTTTTGTATAGGGTGGCTTTCTGAGTAACGACTAATTCATATTCTTCCCCACCATAAAAGGCAAGCTCAATCGGATCAAGATTATTCTTTATCGCAAATTCTTTTACTTCCCGATGGATTGGAATCTTATCAATTTGAAAACCTACATTACTTGATTTTGAAAGCTCGTATAGGCTCCAAGCAAGGCCATCACTTGAATCTATTGATGAATTTATGAGATGATTTTTTGCTAAAGTTAATCCTTCAGATAGTCTTGCTTTAGGCATGTATACAGCCTTAATTGCCTTCTCTTTTAATTTTTTAGAGATTTCTATATTTTTCTTTATTATCTTCAAACCAAGCGCCGGCAATCCAAAAGCTCCGGTAACCATTACTATATCGCCCACTTTTGCAGTGTCACGCCTAATGAGTTCCCTCTCTTTGCAGATGCCAAAAGCAGATACATCAATTGTTAAATCTGTAGATTCGTTTGTGTCTCCACCTATTACATGTGTAGCGTATTCTCTGGCCGCCGCATTTATCCCCCTACCAATTTGTCTAACATAATTTTCACTTACGTGTCTAGGCAGTCCTAAAGAAATCAATAAGCCCATGGGTTGTACACCTTTGGCAGCAAGATCACTTATGACGGAGACTACTGCCTTTCTAGATGTCTGCCAAGGATTCATGCCTTTAGGAATATCTGTCTTCGCAACAAGCATATCACATTTCATAACAGCTAATTGGCCTCTTCCAATACGAATTGCAGCAACATCGTCTCCGAAAGGCAATGGATTATTCTTCATCTTATCTTGAAGATTAACTATGATATCGATGATTTTTCTTTCAGTCAACTTATTTTTCTTTAACATAGTTAATCGCTGACCATTAAGACATTAGATATAATATCTCTGAAACTTTTACTCTAAAAAATGCTTATGAGCATGACTATTAAGAGATCGGTAGGCCCCGGCACTTTTCTGCCCCGGTTCCTAAAGGTTGATCAAGGCGGGAAAGCTCAGCTCGGTAGAGCGACGGCTTCGTAAGCCGTAAGTCCTGGGATCAAAGCCCAGCCGGGGCTCCATGATTCAAGTTAGATTTCTATTCCTATTATACATAATTCTATCAGAGATTGACAAACATCTTAGTAATGCTTATCCAATAGAAATCAATTGCGAATCTATCGGAGAAAATCTGGATAAGAAAATAAAGGATACAAAGAAATTAGCAGATGATTCTAAGGCTATGCTAGAAGAGAGGATGAAGAGGAGACCTTTAGAATCTGCATCAATGATTTTTGTGGCTGGCATAATATTAGGAGTTTTAATAGGTTCAGCCACAGCAAGGCGCAGTTAAGACAAGGTAAGCGCAATACTCCTTGACACCTAGCGCGCACTAAAGCTATACACCCTCGGGCACAGTCATGGTGAGAGTGTTTCTAACATCATTCAATCTTCTAATCTTGAAAGTTACAATCTCCTTTAGCTTCTCCATGTTTTCGGCTTCTACTTTAACGATAATATCGTAAACCCCATAAATGAAATGTGCTTCTTTGAAGGCTCCATAGAACACACTTTCCTTTGAATTAACAATGTTTTTCAGGGCAATCATGAGTAGATGGCGTATTACTTATTCAATTTAATGCTGTGCAAAGTTTGAAGGGTTTAATTTTAGCTGCGGGAGATGGGACAAGGATCAAGTCTGTGGTTCCAAAGGTTCTGCTGCCTTTATGTGGAGTTCCTTTGATTCAAAGAACGATTCTCACGCTTAAGGATGCAGGCATCACCGACATTATCATCATTGTGGGTTTCAAAGAAGATGTTGTGAAGAATTATCTTGGAGACGGATCAAAATATGGCGTAAACATAAGCTATGCTACAAATGATGAATATGAGAGGGAAAACGCTACTTCCATCTTAAAAGCTGAAAAAATGGTTGATGAGAAATTTCTCTTAGTCATGGGAGACCACATATTTACTCCAAAGGTAATCAAAGGGATCTTAAAGGTAAAGGGAGATCTGGTAATCGCAACAGACTCAAACCCAAAATACATCGATGTTGGAGAAGCAACAAAGATCCTCACAGACGCTGACGAGATAAAAGATATCGGAAAAGACTTGACTGAATTCAACGCTGTAGACACAGGCATCTTCCTATGTTCTAAACAGATATTTCCTGTGATAACGGAATGTGTGAAAGATGGAAAAGAAGAATGGTCCGACAGTATCAAGAAATATATCGAGAACCATAAAGCAGTCCCATACGATGCTTCAGCCTCAATCTGGCTTGACGTGGACACAAAAGAAGACCTAAAGAAAGCTGAGACCCTGTTATTAGGATCTTTAACAAAACCAGGAGACGGATACATCTCCAGAAACCTGAATAGGAAGATCTCAACCAAAATCTCAAAACACCTCGTAAAAACAGGCATAACTCCAAATCAGTTGACGCTCATAAGCTTCATGATAGCTTTAATCTCTGCAGCCTCGTTCTCTTTTGGAGGCTACATCTACGTTGCCGTCGGCGGAGTTTCAGCTCAACTGACATCCATATTGGATGGTTGTGACGGTGAGATTGCTCGTTTAAAATTTCTGCAGACAAGCTACGGCTCATGGCTCGACGCCTGCCTAGACAGATACGCAGATTTCTTAATTATTTTTGGAATGACCTATGGATATTGGATCATCCATAAAGAAGTCTTAATCTGGCTTATCGGCTTTATCTGTTTAACAGGCACGTTCATGATCAGCTACTCAAGCACCAGATACAAAGAAGCATTCAACGAGAATTTTAGCTCTCAAAAGATATCAACGAGAAGAGACCTTAGACTTTTTATTATATTTCTTGGTGGAATATCAAATCAGATATTATATTCGCTAATATTGCTCGCGGTTCTTACAAACCTCGAAGCGTTAATGAGATTAATACAACATCGAAAAGATTCCAAGAACTAAAGGAACTAATCACCTGTCCACCTTTGAGCATATGTTACGGAGCTGTAGCCCATGAAGATAGGGTTGTCGACCCATATGAGCTTTGATCTATCACCCCTTGATTTCATACGTCTTGTTGGCAAGTTGAAGGTCGATTTTCTAGAAATAAAACTTGATGACTTGAGGATTCAACGGCTCCTTCAAGGAGGTGATGCCCAGAGACTTAAAGAATTAACTGACTCTCTCGATCTTCAAGTAATTGCACACCTGCCCTACATCGATGTGAACCTGGCCAGTCTAAACACGGAAATCGCCTCGGCATCAACAAACAGTCTTCAAAAATGGATCTCAACAGCAAGTCAGATGAATGTTGACATTCTTGTCTCTCATGTTGGAAGGCTCTCCAGTAACTACCCAGCAATGTATTTGAAATCGGCGAGGCAGAACGCCATACGCTCTCTACACCATCTAGCTGGAACCGCAAAAAGATATGGATTGAAATTCACTGTTGAAAATGATCATAACTCGCCAAATCATGTTATAGCTGGGTATGCGAGTGATGTGAAGAAGATTGCGGAGGAGGTGGGCTGTGAAGTAACGTTTGACGTCGGCCATGCAAACACTATCGATAAACCCTCAAAGTTCATACCCGCTTTAAGCGGGTTAATCGCTAATGTTCATCTGCATGATAATGTTGGTAAAAGCGATAAACATCTGCCGATCGGAAGAGGCAATATAGATTTTCCTGAAACCTTGAGAGGGTTGAAGGAGAAAGATTATGATGGGCCACTGATAATAGAATCCCACTCACTCAACGATTTATCAACAGATCTCAGTCGCTTACGGAACATATTAAGTACGATCTGAAAAACGAGCCTCCCTATAGCACACGCGCAGGAAGTCTATAATCTACTTCAATCATAAACACACTCTTAAGAAACAATATTGGTAAATTGGGCATGTTTCAGACTGGTTTTTTAGCAGACTCACATATTAGACAGGTCATGCCTTTAGTAACATCTAAGTGCACACGTTGATTATTATCTTCTGCATTTTTGGTATCATTCTCTACAGTAGACGGGTCTATCTCCAAAGGGTTCAAATAGTGTGTACTAGAGGTTGGACTCATCAAAGAGGGTTTGACGTAGAATTTGGCAGATATCCATGAGGATAGAGCTAGAGCCTACACGATTATTGATCAGCATGCTCTAAGAGGCTTCAGCAGACTAGTAGCTATCATGCTCTTTGATTCTCTCAGCCACGCCAAGAAGCGCATGAAAGGCAGGAAACTCTACGTCTATGTCATGGTCACCATCAGAGAGGTACGCTATAAACATCTGAGCCGTGAGGTCGTTGATGGCCTAGTTCATCTAGTTATCCCACACTTCAAAAGTATGCATGAAAGATTCAAAGGAAAGGTCTAGACGATGCCTGAGTATGTGAGTGGTCAGGGCCTCAAAGCAGGGCTAGCGCGCGCTAATATTATCAAAAACAAAAAGATTAGGACGCTAAGCTAGCTAGCTTAAAAATACGCGAATGCATATCCAAATTCTAATTTAGATCAGTAAACGTAAGGAATTAGTTTCTTGGTTCTCTTTACATACTCGATATAATGCTGGCCAAATGCATTAATGAGCATTCTCTCCTCGAATGGAATGCGGATTAATATTAAAATTACAAGAAGAAGCATTACTATAAAACCAAGAATGCTATT
>JAGLGJ010000048.1 GCA_023144075.1 Candidatus Bathyarchaeota archaeon
GACACCTAGACTATGGGTAGTCATTATAATCCTTTTTGTTATGATTATGGCATTTGCTGCGAATTCTCTATCTTTTACTAGCGCGTGTTAATTTTCTATTAACTGGTCTATTATCTCTTGCGCCAACAATCAATAATCAAGGAAATTATGGAGAAATATTGTTGAATAGATCTAAGTAATCTATCAATAGTCTAGTTATCAAGAAATTATCGATAACTTTTTTCTTACTTTTCTCTCCAAATCTCTTTGATAAATCAGCATCTTGTAATAATTGTAGAATACGATCTGCAAATCCTTTATCATCAAATGGATCTAATAGAAAACCATTCTCCCCATCTTTGATTTGAAGTGGAATTCCTCCTACGTCTGAACCAACTACAGGTTTTTCTTTCCAGAGTGCTTCAGTTACCGTAAGCCCAAATCCTTCTTTGATTGATTTTTGTATTATGACGCTTGAAATTCTCTGTAAAATATTGACTAGAATATTGTTTTCACTTGTTATTAGAATTACATCTTTTTTGTCGATTAATTCTTGAGCTTTTTTTCGTATTTTTTCAAGAATTATTGGTCCTTCTGGGTCATCTATGGCCATGCTACCGCAGAGAATTAATCTGCAGTCAATTTCTTTTTTAACAAGTTTGAATACATCGATTACTCCCTCAGGGTCTTTCCATTTATCGAATCTTGATATTTGAGTAATTATTGGTTTATCAGTTGGTATATCGGATTTTTTCAAATATTTTGAAATTACCTCTTGAGGTAGTTCTTTATTTTTTGGTGTTAAAGGATCTATCGCGGGAGGAATTATTTTATAATCAATAGGAATTTCTTTATTCAAATATTTCTCGCTAGAAACTATCATGAGATCATATCTAAGAATGAAATCTTTGAGAAAATCAACCAGTTCTTTATTAGGATTTGAAAAGTCTACGTGACATCTCCAAATCCAGGGTTGTCTCTTCTTTTCTAGCCTTATTAGTGGAAGAGGTTGATTATCATGAATTACCACAAAATCTTCATCAATACGACAATAACTTGAGAAATCTTCATTATTTTGAATATATATTTGCTTTTTGAGATCTGTAAAGTTTATTGGGTCTCCTTGCAGAGCATTGTGAAATTTTTTCGTTATGGTAAAAAAGTCGGGGGTACCTCGTAGAATTCGCCAATCCGCTTCAAGTCCTACATCATTCATTAGTGGTAATAAAGATGTGAGGATCTCTGCTACTCCGCCACCATATTGAGTTGAATTGGCATGCAGAATAGATTTGCCATAAAGTCTACTTGCCTTTTTATGTATAGCATAAATAATATCGTCGCCTACAATTTTCCTGTAATCTTCTATAGTCTGCATATTCGTCTCGTCTCGTACTGTGTCAATAAATTCTATGATTTAAATGATTAATATTATGCATTAGTATTTTTTTGTTAATACTCTATGTTTTATCTAAAATGTTGATGCTCTAAAATCTAGTATGTTAAATCTGGCGATATCTATATTTTCTATTGAATGCAATTTTTATGTCGATTTAAATTTCTTTTTTATGTTATTGATTTTTTCACCTAGAATTGCAATGGAGTCTATCTCACCTAATCCTTTATCGTAACAACGTCTAATATGATAGATTCTGTGAGGATCAAATCCCATTATGCGAGACGCTGTTGCATCTGTCGACACAGGATCTATCCCAGACAACACAAGGTTCATCGGGAGAGCGGTTCCACTTACTGGACCATTACCTTCCATGGCTACAAATCCATCGATAACTACGGCTGTTGGTCTAAGTACTCTGTTAATGTCCACAATCACTTTTGAAATTCCTTTACTGTGGAATTTATTTTTGTTTTTATCTGGTAACAATCCGAACATATTCTTTAAACCAAGTGTTACTGTTGTATCCATGTGTGTTTTCATCTTAGCGGCACTGATTATATGACTTTCAAGAACTATTCGAGGAATAGTTATTTGTTTTATCGATTCGTAGTCAGGTATCTTGATTGTTATCTGATCTTTGATTTTACTTAGGTTGTTGAATTGAATTCCATACTTATCGCACAAATCTAGAATGCCTGTAGCTTTTGCTGCATGGTCAGCTTGTGTTAATGTTGCATCAGATTCCCCTATAGAAATTTCTTTGTTGACTTTTGATATTTCTTGGATTAGTGCCTCAACAATTATTGGATCCGTAGTGGCTCCTGTTTCCCAAGTCTTTGTTGTAATGAAGTTTACCTTGATTAGAATAGGTTTCTTTAAAATTCTATCGTTGATATGAATTGCTTTGATCGCCTTTTTTACTATTTCTAGAGATCGTGGACCTTTGAATATTGCGACTTGCGATGCTGCGTTCAAATATTTTTCCAGCGCTTTTTTCAGGTTATCTTTGTAAATCCTAGATTGTTAGGCTTAGCTCCTTATCCAATATGTTAAGCAGTGCATTTTCTCGAGTTTTTCCTGAGAGATATTCTAGACGTCTAATGTTTAGTGGGTCAATTTTTTCTCTGATCAGTTGAAGTTCCAATTCTGTTGGAGGCGATGTTTGTTGAGTTTTTTCTGGAGTTAAAATTTCGAAACTGGTATTTTCTTTTATATCTTCAATTTTTATTCCAGGATGAATACTTGAAAGTCTCATTCTTCTGCTTTCATGTTCTATTTCGAAAACTCCAAGTTCAGATATTATATGTATGTCTCTTCTTTGATGAGATTCACTCTTTGTTCTAAGTCCTAATCCTCCAATATGGTCCACATTCTCAACGAAAACTCTTTTCTCATGTCGTGGGCAGTAGTAAAATGTTCTCGGATATAATGCTGCTACATCAGCGATTCCAAATCCACCGGGAAGCCTAAGCTTAGAAATGTCTGATCCTATCAAAGAATTATTTGTATTTCCAAACATGTCGATCTGAGCGGGTCTAAAGAACTCAACTATTGATTCAAGTCTCTTGAAAATGACTTCATATACTTCTGTCTGTGTTCCAATATGCACCGACCTCCTCATGGCTTCAAACTCATTAAAAAGGAGTGATATCTGGGGTGGGGCCTTTGTATAGGTAAGTATGTTTCCAGCCAATTGCATTATAGTTGTTTGAGGTGCATGAGTGGCCTTAGCTAGATAATATGATATGATTGCCATTGGAGTTGTAAGCCCTTGAATTGCAATGTCTCCATTTCTTATTTCTCGAGACATGCAGGTTATCATTATCTCGTCAGAAGTAAATTTCCTCAATTTCATTACCTAAGATTCTCGTACCGTCACTCTCTTTACGTCATCTTTAACCAGATTGAGGTAACCTTCGAAAGAATCTAAATCTGTTATGTGCTGCTTTATGTAATTCTCAGTCTTCCCTTTTTTTGATGATTCCATATAATGGAGCAAGTGCCAAAGATCATATGTATAATGAGGAAAGCAACTTGTTGGATGGGCTCCAAATGGAGATTCTACTACGGTGTCAACGAAGGTCGAAGGTAGATTAGTACTTGAAGGTACACTCATGAAATCTTCAGTTGGAAGTATCTTTTCGGTTGTTACAATAACTCTTCTAGAAGATTTGGCTAATAATAGGTCAATAGCATTTATTCCGTTAATTTGGCAATTACCATATTCGTCACATCTTTGAACATGTATTATAGCTACATCTGGACATATTCGCGGATATGCTACAAGCAAATCATCAGTGATTGGGCTTCTGAATGTTTTATAATTTAGACTTTTGAGGATGTCTGTCCCAATCAATAGTTTGCTAGGTATGAACTCCGCCTCAATAAGGTTAGCCTCCAAACCGGCCATAATAGAGTATTCGGTATGTTCGTTAAATTCAATAACCCTACCCTCGACGGCTTTTCTAAAGTTTGGGGCAAATCCTAAAATTTCTAATCCTACATAAGCTGCATCTATCCTATCTATTGATCCTGCTGCAATTAGCAGATCTACATCGATACTGCCTCCAAGAGTTAGAAGATGTAATTCCTTTTTTCCTGATCTAATAAGCTCATGAATGAAACTCATGGGTTTTCTATGAATTGTTAATCCTCCGATGGCAACAGTCTCTCCATTTTGTATAGTTTGACAAGCCTCGTTTATTTTTACAACTTTGTTTTGCATGCAATATCACTCAATTCAAACAATCGTTATGGTGGTTTAAACCATCCAATCAAGGTTTGTTGTTTGAGTTTCTAAGATGACTAACCAATTTATATTATGTTCTGAGAATAAAAACTAGGAAGTTACTAACAATTAATCATCAGAGATGGAATAAAATGGTGAAGAAAAAAGTGAAAAAAAATGTACAAGCGAAAAAATCGAGAGCTACAAAAAATGTAAAGGCAGCTAAAAAATCTAAACGAAAAACTCCAAAACAAACTAAACCGATTATTTGGGATGTATTATCCGAACAAGTTAAGAATCTGGAATTAGGTCTCCAACAAGCGATTAAGCAGATTGATGTAAAAACAAGTGAGTTTCTAGATCGAGTTGAATTTGAATCGAGGGTAGGTGAGCTACAATCAAGAATTCTTGAATCGATCCCAAAAATGGAGGCTGAGCTAAAAAGCTATGAAACTAAGTTATCAAGAGCTATCCAAAAACCAGAACTTGAGAGTCAGATTACCGAAATGGAGAAGCAAATAAAAAGTCTTACAACTGAGATTGAAGCTCTTAAAGGAAAAATTAAGGATTTAGAGGTTCCAAAAGATGAGAGTCTTTAACATATTTTATGTGTGAAGCTCTATGAAATAGTCTCAGAATAAATTTGATGTCTACTATGCATATGATGCGATCAGATTTTTCAAAAAACTACGTCAATAATTATTCTATGATTTTCCCACACTTGGGACAGTAACGCCAATTTGGGAAAATATTGGAGCCACAATATATGCAGAAACTTTCCTTTTTTTTCTTAAATGGTGAAATTTCCTGAGCAGTTCCAATTTGTCTTTTTACTCTATGATAAAGAAAGATAATGAAGATGATGGCCAAGGCGAGACTGATTAATCCAAGTTCTATTGAAATTATTAAATTATAAATTGTATGCAAAAATATTGGGATAATGAGAGCAAATGTAATCATCCTCCATCGATAAACGAATTTTGACCTGCCAAGATAGTGACCCATAGTTGCTCCGAAGAAAGCGTGTCCAGGAACGCTCAAAGAAGCTCGTAATAAAGCAACAAGCCATCCTCCACTTAAAACATAAATTATATTCTCGATAGTCGCAAATCCAAGCGAAGCAGCTACGGCATAGACAATGCCGTCCATAGGTTCATTGAATTCTTTTGATCTATATGCTGGGAGAGTAGCCAAGAATTTACATGATTCTTCAACAATTGCCACTACGATAAGATAATGAAGAACAAGACCTATTATGTCAGATAAAGGCTCCTCTGGTTCAGCCAGAAAATTCGAGAGGTACAGTTCAATAAGTACTGCGGGAATTATTGAAAGTGCACCCAAAATGAATGTTGCAAGTAACAGTCTGAAAGGTTCTTTTTCAAAGCGGTCCTTCTTAATTATTAATAACAGAATAAATACGCTAGGTATGACTGCCGCAACGAAAAGTTCAGTTATGTCCATTTAGTACAAAGCACCTAGACGACTTTCTTGTAATTTTCCATTTGTGCTCTTAAAATTGTTCTTTGATGATATATGAATGAACGAATTTTATCATTCAAGTAAATCACATATCAAAATGCTTAACTAAAGTTAAAGTGATGATGAATCAAGAGAAACTATTAGATTTCTTATTTAGGGTTCATGGATATGTGGTGATAGTACTCTGACCGATTTAATTATTTTAGGTTCTGGTCCTGCAGGATTAACGGCTGCGATATATGCAGTTAGAGGAGGGCTAAAGACGACAGTTGTCGAAGGTCCAAACCCAGGTGGACAGTTAATTTGGACGACGGAAGTAGAGAACTATCCAGGATTTCCAGAGCCTATAATGGGTCCAGAACTTATGAATCTCTTTAGAAAACAAGTTGAACGTTTAGGAGCAGAATTCATATCTGGTGAGGCGACAAATGTTGACTTCTCGAAGAGGCCGTTAAAGATCATTGTAGATAACACTGGTTATGAGACAGATGCAGTAATTGTTGCGACTGGTGCCTCAGCGAGATGGCTTGGGCTCGAATCAGAACAAAGGCTTAGAGGAAAAGGGATCTCATATTGTGCTACATGTGATGGGTACTTCTTTAAGAATAAAGATGTGATGGTGGTTGGAGGCGGTGACACCGCGATCGAAGATGCGATATTTCTATCAAATATGGCAAGAAGTGTTACAGTGGTTCATAGGAGAGATGAGTTGAGAGCGATTAAGGTCATACAGGAAAGAGTATTCAAGATAAAAAAGATCAAATTTCTTTGGAGTCATGTGGTTAAAGAAATATTTGGAGAAAAAAAAGTTGAAGGTGTTAGATTGTTAAATTTGAAAAATGAAGAAACTCAAGAATATAGATGTAATGGAGTATTCATAGCAATCGGATACATACCTAATACTCAAATTTTTAGAGGTCAACTCGAACTGAATGAAGCTGGATATATCAAGGTTCAAAACAAAACAGAGACTAATAAAGAGGGAGTATTTGTGGCTGGTGATGCAGCTGATTGGATTTATCGTCAAGCAGTCACTTCAGCTGGATCTGGATGTCAAGCGGCTATCGATGCGATAAAATATCTTGAATATTTGAAAAGTAAGTAGAATGTAATAGAATTTTACACAAGAATTTTCATTCGATGTTTCGATTTTTTTAGTGGCGCTTATTAGATCTTGGGATCTCGTGTATCATGTTTTTTTTCAGTATAGGCCCATTTAAGAGCTATCGGTGTGATGATGGTAGTGAATATCACCATCGCCACAACTGATGCATAGATATTTTGGGTTAGGATACCTGAGGTCACACCTATACCGGCGATTATCAATCCGACTTCTCCTCTGGAGATCATTCCTACGCCTATTCTGAAGCCTCCTTTTATGTTTCTGAGTGCAATCATTGCGGGAAGACCGCATCCTAGAAGTTTGCTTATGACGGCTATTACTATCAAAGTTAGTATCAACAATAGGCTTTCGAAACTCAAGGCTTTGATGTTGAATTGGGCTCCGATGTAAGCGAAGAATATTGGTGAGAATAGGATGCTTAGTTTTTCTATGTAGTCTCTAACTCTTGCTAGCATGCGGGAGCCTGCTATGGCCATGCCGGCTGCAAAGGCGCCAACAATCGGAGACAATCCTATAGCTGTTGCTGCTACAGCGCTTCCGAAACATGTGGCTGTTGCAACTACTTCAACGGTCCCTCTAGCCCTCCATCGTTCAGAATGTGTGACAAGTCGAGGGACTATTGTCAATACAATTCCCATTAAAAGTAGCCAAAATGCTAAGGTTCGAAATAGGATCCATGCTATCTCAGAAGGAAGAGGCACTACCCCTGAAGTGACAATTGATAAAATTACAGCCAAAACAACTAATGAAAGTACATCATCTATTACCGCCGAATTGATCATTATGCTTCCTTCTTCTGATTTAAGTTTGCCAATATCTTCGAGAGTTCTAACCGTTATTACTATACTAGTAG
>JAGLGJ010000049.1 GCA_023144075.1 Candidatus Bathyarchaeota archaeon
GTTTCCTTGGAGAATCGTAGTGAGGCGTAGTATCCTCCTAGAGTCTTATTGTACATTAAGTAAGAATTAGTCAGTGCTTCTTCTTCAGGTATAGCCGCGACTTCTGGAATAGTAGTGGTAGATAAGATGAATGCGATCAACTTTATTCCAAAGACTATCAAGAATAGATAGAAATAATTTCCATTAACTAGTGTGCTCACGGGTGAGATCAGAATATTCGCCAAGCACATAATAATCACAATTAACATGCTCGATTTGATCGCGCCTAGCCATCGATTGTAGCCTGCGAATAGAAAGTTGCCAATAAAGTTAGATGCAGTGTAAGTGAAAGATGAAAATGAAGATAGTAGAGGCTGTATTATTGCAAAAGGTGTGTCTAGAGCCAATATAGGAGTCGCTGCATCCAAACCAACATTGTATCTCAGTTTCTTGAAAGGCCAACCTTTACAGATGACTGATGCTACTACGCTTGTCAGCATTGTTGCAAGATACATGGATATTGCCAGATAATCTGGGGCCTTCAGATAATCCATAACGTAGGGTACCCAGACTATTGTAAGAAGATAATTTCCAGCAAATATGGCTACAAAATATGTTGACGTAGAAAACAGTCTTTCTGGTTGCTTGATAGATTTGGGGATCTCTACTTTTTTAAGATGTGACAAATCCATCATAGAGACTGTTAACGTTGCCAACAATCCAATGCTAGCGCCTAATACAAAGATGTAGAGAAATTTTACATTTGCAGGCATGAAAGCAAGTAAAAATATTGCTATTGCGTAACCAATAATGCTTGAGAACCCTAAGGCTGCTGTACGTTTGGCAGTTACATCTTTTATCTCATCTTCTGATAGAGAACCAAATATTGCAAGATTTGTAAAGGCTGTTGTTGGTGTGGCTGCCGCACATGCATAGATTAATGCGATAACTCCGACATCTTGGGTAAAAGGAATGAAAAGAAATAGAATTCGATCTATTGCATGTTGAATAACAAAATTGGTTTTTGCTTTTGTTAGTAGAATTTTTGGAAACTTATAAAGTATTAAATGAATCAGTAGTTTAGTTACTCCGGCTACACCTACGATTAAGGAAATGCCCCCGACTCCACCTCCAATCGATACAACATAAATGAATAGAACGCCTGTAGTAAGTGCTGAAGACATCCCGTAGAAAAGTGCCTCTAAGACTAGCAGAGATTTTAACTTAGTCACATCAAACAATCTCTTAATGGATCCATATTACCGTCCGCATATGATAGAAATCTAATATAAAAAATGGCGTAGCGCGCGCTATATAGCGTCGTAAGATGATTTGCTACTTTAACTTCAATTTATCCAAAGCCTCAAGAAGGTTAGATATTTTATGATCGGGCATATTGTTACTTTTAGAAAGTTTTTCATTTCTCCTATTAACCCAAATTGTCATGACTCCTATGGATTTTGCTGGAAAAATGTCGTGTGACAATGTGTCGCCGATACTTACAGTTTGTTGAGAATTAGAATTTGAAATAATTAATGCTCTCTTATAATAATTTTTGTCTGTTTTTCTATAGCCAAGGATTGTTTCATCAAAAACAAAATCAAAATATCTCCCTGAGAAAAATTTCTCTATTCCTCGAGCTTTTTCTTCAGCATGAGATCCAGTTGTTACACAAATCTTAAAATCATTATCCTTAATTCTTTGCAGGAATTCACGCGTCTCATCAAAAAAACTTGGATTTGTCCAACACTCCTCTTCCGCTTGTTCGCATGCTTGCATGAAACGTTTGGCTTCTTCCTTGTCATATTGTTTACCTAATAATTCAAAGAGCAACTCACTATGAAATGTCGTATCATTATGCTTCTCTGGAAAATTTGTATGAATTATTTCTCTATGAACTTTGAAAAAGAATGTATGCCATACAGTCTTTCCGTCAAAACCAAGAAATCCATCTAGTTTACTCTCAAATTTAGAATCTGAATCATGAAGAGTTCCGTCAAAATCCGTAAAAATTGTAGTAATCATCTTATTCACTATTTTCACACTTGTAAGTCCATAAATTATTATTCATTTAATCATACTTTACGCCTGTTGGTATTTTGGTGTGTGTACTTTTTCGATTTGTTCTGATCTACTATGAATTGTGCGGCGTCTAGGAAGTCTCTTGCAATGTAAACATTGGCTTGATCAAGTTTTTTGATCTTTTCAAAATGTCTAGGTTCATTTTCAAAAGGAATCAGGATCCCTCTACCATTGATGTTTAGTGCTGTCTCAACATCACTTGAACGGTCTCCGATAACGTATAGGATTGCCTCCTCGCGAGTTAATCTTTCTGATTTGAGCGCGTCGAAAACCATTCCCGACTTGGGTTTTTCACACTCACACTCACAGACCATTTTTTCATCAAAATGATAGTTGGTCTTTTTTTTCACATATTGCAGGTTTGTATGTGGGCATAAGAAATAGCCATCTATCTGTCCACCCATCTTTGCAATTTCAGTTAAGATATATCGATTCACTTCATGTGCTCTATCAAGAGTCAAAAGAGGGAATTCTCTTATTGCTACCCCTGGCTGGTTTGTTATTATATAAATTGCTACATTTGGAAGAGTCCTTAGTAATCTCAAACCTTCGATGACTGTTGGTAAGATTTTAATTTTAGATTTCCAATCATCGGTTCTTCCAAGATGATATTTCTTATCGTAAATTAGTGTGCCGTCTCTATCGAGACAGATCAGTGTCTTTTTCATTCTTGAATATACCTAGAGTATGCATCTTCTACAGTAGAGTTTTCTATAGTTATTGCGTATATTGCATTGCACATACGAATGGCTTCTTCAAGTCCTTTTTGATGTATGTTTCTTCCAGTTGCGTTTCCTGATGCGCCACTCTCAATTTGATCATGAAGTTCCTGAAGAAAAGCCTTAACGTTAGTTGAAGGCCCTCCAGCACATATGACCTTTGTTCTTCCGGCGGAAATTACGGCTTCTTTGAATATTTCTTTTGATTCTTTCCCCTCTTGTTTTGGATAATTCACTTTAACGAAATCTGACCCAAGACAAGCACCAACTCCTGTTGCGCCAGCAATTAGATGAGGATCTCTCTCATCGTTAACAGCTTTTCCTCTAGGATAGATCCAGAGAATCACAATGAGTCCGTGTCTATGTGTTTCGTATATGATTTGCGACGCTTTTCTTAACATATCGGGCTCATATTCGCTTCCAAGATAAATGGTATAGCCTACACCGAGTATTTTCAATCCACTATTCTTCTGAAATTCAACTACCTGACTTACATCAATAAGCTGTTCACTGTAAGGGTCTTTTTGATTTTTTTTGATAAGATTAGTTTTTGAATTCAATTTTACGAGGAATGGAATTTTTCTATAATGCATACCGTATCGTGCAATAAGACCAAGTTGAGTGGCAAAAAGGCCAATGTTTGCTTTGCTTGCAATTCTGAAAAGATGTTCTGGATTTGAATCATCAAGATGAATGTCTTCGCCAAAGAAATCGGCATTCAGATGTTCGATCTTCTGATCTCCCGCAAAAAGCATAAGTCTTCCAGAACCTGATGTCGCATCGAAATAATTTTTAATATATTTCTCTCTGACTCTTTTTGGAACATCTAAAGGAACAATTATTTCTGATTTCTTCATAGAAATTCGCCTTTAAAATTTCATTAGTGTATATGGAAGCTTATTTAGTAACTGGGAGTTTATCAAATAGATAAGTTGTTTGTAATTCTATAGTTAGAAAGAATTATTTGTTATTCAAATAATTTCATAATAGAATATTATAGTAGATTTTACAATTTATTAGATGAAAAGTTGGTTATGGTAATTGACTGAAAAATTTCTACCTCCAACGACAATAGGTGTGGATCTCGGTGGTACAAAAGTAGCGGCGGCCATATTAGATGGGGAAGGTAATGTTCTAAGTTCGCATAAATATCCTACTAATTCAGAAAAAGGATCCGACAGTGTTGTTGAAGATCTTGTGGGATGTATAACTGAACATCTCCAAAAAGAGAAGTATAATCCTAAAGCTTTGGGAATTGGTGTCGCGGGTCAGATCGATGTTAATGGCATGGTGAGATCTGCACCTAATCTCAATTGGCGTGATGTACCTCTTAAAACAAGATTAGAAGAAAAATTAGGACTGCCCGTAATTGTGACCAATGATGTACGTGCGGCGACATTGGGTGAGTGGGAATATGGATCTGGAAAAAGTGTTAATGATCTTGTTGTTCTTTTCGTTGGAACGGGAATAGGTGGCGGCGTAATAACCAACGGTCGATTGTTGACAGGTTGCACTAATACTGCAGGAGAGCTTGGACATATTACTATAGTAGTTGATGGTAGAAATTGTCATTGTCCAAAGAGGGGCTGCATGGAAGCATACGGTGGTGGATGGGCCATAGCAGAAAGAGCTCAAGATGCTGTTTGCAATGATTCTTCTGCTGGCAAGACTCTATTAGAAATAGCTGGTCATGCTGAACAAATAACCTCTGCCACTGTAAGTAAAGCATATCATGATGGTGACAAATTAGCTTTGAATCTTGTTATGGAAACCAGTCGTTATATCGCGGCAGGTGTTTCAAGTATAGTGAATGCATTCAATCCTTGCCTTATCGTGCTTGGTGGTGGAGTAATAGATGGAATACCCGAACTAATCCAAATGATAGAAGAACAAACAAAAAAAGAAGCGTTAAAGCCAGCAATCGAAAATTTAAGGTTCACCAAAGCATATTTAGGTGGAAAGGCAGGGGTAGTTGGAGCAGCTGCTCTTGCTCAGCATAAGTTGAACGAAACTATTTCATAATGATAAATTTTAACTAGAAGGGTAAATCTAAATTTGACTGATCTAGATAGAATTTGTGTAAATACGCTCCGATTCTTAGCTGTTGATGCTGTTGAAAAAGCCCAGTCGGGGCATCCCGGTCTTCCTCTCGGTGCGGCACCTATGGCTTATGTGCTATGGGATAAATTCTTGCGTCATAATCCAAAGAATCCAAAATGGATTAATCGAGATCGTTTCATACTTTCAGCAGGTCATGGGTCTGCTTTACTATATTCTCTCTTACACATGTATGGGTATGATCTTCCTTTAGAAGAATTGAAGCAATTTCGACAATGGGAGAGCAAGACTCCAGGACATCCAGAATTTGGCTTAACAAAAGGAGTTGAGGCCACAACAGGTCCATTAGGCCAAGGTTTCGCAATGGGTGTTGGAATGGCTCTTGCTGAAGTATTTTTAGCTAATTGCTTCAACTTCCCAGGATATCCAATAGTAGATCATTATACGTACGCAATAGTGTCAGATGGAGACCTGATGGAAGGGGTCGCCTCCGAAGCTGCCTCACTTGCAGGAACTCTAAAACTGAACAAGATAATCTACCTATATGATGATAATCATATCTCACTCGAAGGCGAGACTGATTTCGCATTCACTGAAAATGTAAAGGGTCGTTTTGAAGCCTATGGCTGGAACGTTCTTCAGGTTCCAGATGGTAATGATTTAGAAAACATCGAAAAAGTCATTGATTCTGCAAAATCCCAAAAAGAAAAACCCTCTCTCATAATAGTTAGAACTCGTATTGGATATGGAAGCCCCAAACAAGATTCAGCAGAAGCACATGGAGAACCGCTAGGTCCAGAAGCTTTGAAAATCACAAAGGAATTTCTAGGATGGCCTATCGAACCAACATTCCACATACCAAAAGATTCTCTAAACCATTTCAGAAAATCTATCCAAAAAGGAGCTGAGCTTGAGAATAAATATAACGAGATTCTCGATTCTTATCAAAAGAAATATCCAGATTTCTATTCCCAATTTGAAAACACAATAAAAGGACAATTACCTGCTGACTGGAAGAACTATATACAATTCTTCAACCCGAATGATGAACCATTAGCAACCAGAGGAGCTTCAGGCAAAGTCATGAATAATCTGACAAGGAAACTACACACGCTAAATGGGGCGCCCCCACATATTCTTGTAGGTGGGTCAGCAGATCTTGCGCCATCAACAAAGACACTCTTGATGGGTTATGGTGACTTGGGTTTGAGTAAAGTTTGTGCCCATAACGTCCACTTCGGTGTTAGAGAGCATTCGATGGGAGCTATCGCCAACGGCATGGCCTTGCATAGTAATTTTATTCCATATACTGCGACATTTCTTGTTTTTTCCGATTATATGCGTCCACCCATAAGATTAGCCGCGTTAATGAAAACTCATGTAGTTTTCATTTTCACACATGACAGTATTATGCTTGGCCAAGACGGCCCAACACATCAACCGATTGAGCAGTTAATGAGTCTCAGAACTATTCCTGGCCTAACTGTTATTCGGCCGGCTGACGCCAATGAGACAGCGATGGCCTGGCAAATGGCGATCGATAGGAAAGGACCAACTGTCCTCATCTTCACGAGACAGAAATTGCCAATTCTTGATCCAGCAAAATATACAATTAGAGATGGAGTTCCTCGAGGTGCCTATATTTTATCTGAAGCCGAATCTGGTAAACCTGATATTATCTTAATAGCGACAGGGTCAGAAGTTCATTTAGCGTTAGCATCCAGCAAGGAATTGAAAATAGAAGGAATTGAGGCTCGTATTGTATCGATGCCTTCATGGGAGCTTTTCGAAGAACAAACAGTAGAATACAAACTGAAAGTTCTTCCTCCAGAATTGCCTAAGCTTGCCATAGAAGCCGGAGTATCTCTAGGCTGGGGAAAATACGTTGGGGATAAAGGGGATGTAATTGGTTTGGATCGATTCGGAGCATCGGCACCTGGAAAAGTGGTCTATGAGCAATTTGGTTTTACCGTAAAGAATGTTGTTAATCGAGCTAAGAGATTATTAAAACAGTAAATTATCATCCTTAAAGGTTAAGAAAAGATAAGAAAATGAGATCGTAAAAAGGATCTGCTGTTACTAAATTAAATCGGTAAAATTTTAAAAAAATCTATTTGTAAATATATACCTGATTCTGTTTAGAACAAAGAGGGAATAAAGAATGCAATTAGGGATGATAGGATTAGGACGCATGGGTCTGAATATGGCGACTCGGCTGGTAAAAGGTGGACATAAAGTTGTTGGTTATGCTAGACGTGAAGAAACAGTCAATCAAGCAAAGGAAAAAGGAATAGATGGAGCATATTCACTAAAGGAATTGGTTCAGAAATTATCTGTCCCTCGGATAATCTGGTTGATGATTCCTGCTGGAGACCCAATAGATAAAACAATTCAAGATATTTCGCCAGAATTAGAAGAAGGTGATGTGATCGTCGACGGGGGTAACTCGAATTATAAAGATAGCATACGTCGAGCTGCTTTGCTCAAAGAGAATAAGATCCACTATGTGGATGTGGGTACTAGCGGTGGTATTTGGGGTTTGACAGAAGGTTATAGTATGATGGTAGGTGGTGAGAAGGATGTTGTGGAACGACTCAACCCGATCTTCGAAACGCTTGCTCCATCTAAGGACAAAGGTTGGGGTCATGTAGGAACAAATGGTGCAGGTCACTTTGTAAAAATGGTTCATAACGGGATTGAATACGGGGATATGCAG
>JAGLGJ010000005.1 GCA_023144075.1 Candidatus Bathyarchaeota archaeon
TACCTGTAAAGGATCTTCCATGCTATCCAATATTTCTTGAGCATTCTTTTGACATTCTTTTCTATAACCATCATCATCAATCCAGCGCAATGTCCGCTGAGATATTGATTTTGGATCCAGATTACGAGTTAGCAAACCTTTCTCTTGAAGGTAAGACTCCACATATGTCGGTCCGGACGGAAAATATGATAGTGTTGGAACACCCATCAAAGCCGCTTCGGCTGTCATAGTACCTCCACCACCTATGAATACTGAAGAAAATGCTAAGAGAGCTGGGCCATAGACCATGGTCTTTGGCACAATTACTTTTCCTTTAAATTCTTTCAATAACTTGTAATGATGGTTATATCGTGGAAGAACAACTATTCTGGCTTCTCCACATTTTTTTAATAATTCATCAAGAATCCTTGAAGCTAGATTCCTCCAGTCACCTTCCTTATTCAAGAGATATGCTGCAAATGATTCTTCAAGTCTCAATATGATTAACTTATCTTTTGGATCCAGACCTAACTTACGGAGAATTTTAGGATCCTTTTTCAAGTTTTTTATCCAAACGTAAGGATCCAAAGCATTGTATTGAATTATCTTTGACTTTGATATACCATATCGGATCCAGTCTTCTTTGGGAATAATTGCTGGAGAAAAAAGTTTGTTCGCTAAAGGAACAGTTAACCTAGAAACGGCCTCTGCATGTGGAGAGTCACTGACACAATAATATGGAATTGATAGCCCATAGGCTGCCCTTGCAGCCTCGACTGAAGGATAAGCCAAAACCAACTCTACATTTAGATTCTTCATCAAACGTGCAAGTCTAGATGTTCTTTTCAAACTCTCATGTAACTTACCCTCTAAATTCAGTCGATAAGTTCCAATAATCCTAGCTTTAATCTTCTTCAATCGTAAAAGATAGAGAGTCTCATGAAATCTCCTTGTAACCCTAACTACCTCATGTCCTTTATCTTCTATCCTGTTAGACAGTTCTCCAAGAAAGAGTGCTTGCTTTGGAGTAAGCATATCTACAAGTATCTTCAAGTCAAAAGCCCACACAAACTTCCTAATACTTCAACGATCTAATTCGATTCAAATATGACACTTTCTCCAAATAAGCCAAATCTATTATCATATAACTCGTCAAATTCATTAAATACTCATATTTTTGAGTATAATGACAGCTTAATAATAGAACAAGATCTCAAAAAATCATGATTATCTATAGATGGTGAAAAACACTGACTATAATGAAACTCAAACCTGACATGATTCCAAAAAAACTTGCACGCGGAAACATTACCGTTGCTGTTATCGGACTCGGATGGATGGGCCTCCCTCTAGCCTGCCTCTTCGCAGAGGCTGGAGCGAAAGTGCTTGGCGCAGACAAAAACCAAAAACTAGTAGATAAATTAAACAGAGGAGAATCTCCATTCGAAGAACCTAAACTCGGCCAACTAATAGCCAAACACGTTAGCTCAGGCAAACTAAAATCTCTGAATAATGTCGAAAATGCCGCTTCAGGTAGTGAAGTAATAATAATTGCTGTTCCAACCTTGGTAGATAATCAAAAGCAAGCAGACTACACCATTCTCGAATCCGCCTGCAAAGAATTGGGTAAAGGTTTGATCCCTGGGGCATTAGTAATACTCATGAGTACCGTGGCTCCGAACGTAGTTGAGAAAATCGTAAAACCTATTCTAGAGAAACATTCAGGCCTTATCACAGGAGAAGACTTTGGACTAGCTTACAGTCCTATTAGAGCAATGTCGGGAAGAGCCCTAAAGGACATCCAAGAATACAAGAAAATAGTCGGTGGATTTGATGACGCCAGCCTAAAGGCTGCCTCAGCAGTTCTTAGTACAATAGTAAAATCAGGTATCATCAAGACAAGCAACTTAAAAACAGCTGAAGCATCAAAACTATTCGAGACAATCTATAGAGATCTCAATATAGCATTAGCAAACGAACTAGCGCTATATTGTGAAAGAGCAGAAATAGATTATTACGAGGCTATGAAATTAGCAAACACTCAACCATACTCACACTTACATCACCCAGGAATAGGAGTGGGAGGCCATTGTCTACCACTTTATCCCTATATGCTTCAGACGGAAGCACAATCCGTAGGATTGAAACTCAAACTCATCATAGATGCAAGAAGAATCAATGATGAAATGCCCAAACATGTCGCAAGGCTTGCTGCCTCAGGACTACGACAAGTAGGACGATCTCTTACCAGAGCAAAAGTAACAATCCTTGGTATCTCATACCGAGCCAACGTCAAGGAAACACGTTATTCACCAACAATCGAATTAATTGAGGCTCTCAAAAGAAGAGGAAGTAAAGTCAAAGTATATGATCCAAAATTCATATTTGCAGAGATAAAAACGATGGGTTATGAATCGGAAGCCACCATTGAAACTGTCCTGAAAGATGCAGAATGCATAATATTAACTGTAGGACACGACGAATTCAAACAACTTGACCCAATGAAACTTGCCTCCCTTTCTGCAAAAGGATGCGTTGTTGTTGATGCAGCTGGCATCCTAAAACCAAAAGAGATAGAAAAAACTGGAATGATCTACAGAGGCGTCGGAAGAGGCGTCTGGACAAAATAACTACCTACCATTAGGATAATTATCCAAAATAGGTTGATACATCTTGAAAAAAAAATTGATGGAAATACTTGCATGCCCAATAGACAAACATCACCCACTTGACCTTCATGTATTTGATGAGAAAAGTGAAGTTGTAGAGGGAATCATAGTATGTTCTGAATGCAACCGATTCTACCCGGTAATTGATGAGATACCACACATGCTACCAGATAATCTTAGATCAAAAGATGAAGATTTGAAATTCCTCAAGAAATGGATCGAAAAACTTCCTGAAAAAGTGAAAACACAAGGAAAACCCTTCAATCTAGAAAGTAATTGAACCATGATTTGTCCTCTAAAAAATAGCTAAAAATAAACTATAATTTTATTTAATGGAAGAACTCAACAAAGACAAAAAGCCATCTCGTAAATATGACAATATCTGACTGCAGAGATGTAAGAAATATAGCCCGGTAGTGTAGTGGACAAAGAAATACTAACCGTTCAAGCATAGCGGGCCTTGGACCCGCGGACGGGAGTTCGAATCTCCCCCGGGCTACCATAAACCACCAAATTAATTGTAACCCTATTGCTTCGCATAATATCTAAATCAAAAAAAGTTGATAGGGAACTCTATATTATTATACTCGTTAAATTAAGTGGAGTTCAAGTAGGAGAACAATGTCGAAACTTCGAGTAGTAAAACGGAATACTGAGATATACATCGAAGACGAAGATAATGCGCCAGTAATAATACCTATTTCAAACGCTGAATTAAAGCCACACGAAGTCTATGAAGGAATTCTTGAAAAAGGCCTCGCAGTTCCGAGTAAAGAAGACTTCCTTTACGTATTGATGCAAGTAATATACAAAGGAGAAGACTTCGAAGTAGTTATGCCTTAGATCTAAATCAAGTCTAGATGCATATTATTCAGAATAAAGATACTATCGATAACCTAAGGAAATGACTTTAGAAGATTAATTAGCTTTACTATAAAGTCTGGATAAGGGATATTCTTGTCTTACCGAATTGGACATCTTGCAGGCTTTCAAATAGCAATTCACTATAGCTGGATCTTCATCTTCATCTTGATCCTTCTGATACTATCTACAGGATACATGCCTTTCAACTATCCAGGTCTATCCGCAATAACATACTGGATAATCGGATTAATAGCTACAATTATGCTCTTTGCATCTGTTCTCTTTCACGAATTATGTCATTCAATAGTAGCTCGAAGATATGGTCTGCCGATAGCTAGAATCACATTATTCTTCTTCGGAGGAGTCTCCGAAATGACCGAGGAACCTCAAGACCCAAGTATTGAATTGAAAATGGCTGCGGCAGGTCCCGTCTCAAGCTTACTACTAGCAGCTATATTTGGCATCGCATACTATTCTACCTCAAGCCTTCAGATGCCACCCCAAATTAATGCTCCTCTTGAGTATGGATTTTGGATAAACACATTTCTTGCTGGATTTAACCTTCTGCCGGGCTTTCCAATGGACGGCGGCAGAATATTACGTGCATCGTTATGGTTATGGAGAAAAGACTTAGTTGGTGCAACAAAAATTGCAGTTAGAATCGGCGTCTGGTTAGCTTATCTTATGATTGCCATTGGGATATTACTGACCTTTGTGGGTTTGTGGCCGACAGGGATTTGGCTTGTCTTCATAGGATTTTTCCTTAAAAGCGGAGCCGAATCAAGCCTCAAACATACTCTGGTCAACAAGGCACTTTTAGGAATCTCAATAGGAGACATAATGACCAAAAATGTCAAGACTATTGAACCCGACATAAGCATAGACCTTTTCGTAAATGAATATCTGCTTCAATACAGACATGAAGTATATCCCGTATTGAAAGATGGAAAAATTCTAGGTTTAGCATCTATACAAGATGCAAAACAGATTCCGAAAGATCGTTGGAAAACAACTTCTGTGAATGATATTATCAGACCGAACGAGAAGATTGTAATGGTAAGACCGGATAGAGAAGCTATTGATGCTTTAATGAAAATGTCAAAACATGATGTAGGTCAGGTCTTGGTAGTAGTTGATGGAGATCTTCTGGGAATAGTAACCCACAGCGATTTATTACAAGTTGTCAAAGCAAAGACAGAGCTAAATCTATAAAGTAAATTCACAATAGACAATCTGGAGTGACTGATTTGGCTAAGGATCTAATATGTGGCATGAATATTAATGAAAAAACATGCAAAATAACCAGTCAATATCAAGGAAAAACATACTTCTTCTGTTCCCCAAACTGTAAAGAAAATTTCGAAAATGATCCAAGCAAATATGTTGATTGAAGAGAAATCAATCATTTGTGATCTATTAAATTGAATAAATCGAATTTAAAGATCTTCTATAAAATAAAAACTAATTATTGATTGAGCTAGACTTGAATCAAATTAGGAATTGCTGACTTCTAAGAAGAAAATACAAATTGGATAGACTGATTAAAGTTGAAAACTTCAATAACAGACTTTCAAGATGATTTCTACAAAGGAAAAAAAGTACTAGTCAGACTTGATTTTAATGTTCCCATCAGCAATGGAGAAGTAGACGACGATTTCCGGATAAGAAGTTCAATTCCTACATTAGAATACCTTTCAAGACGAGGAGCAAAATTAATCATCATATCACATTTAGGAAGACCTAAAGGAAAATATGAATCATATTTCTCATTAAAACCAGTAATTAGTCGATTACAATCTCTTCTTCCAGAAAAAAAAGTTAATTGGATTGACGATTGTATTGGCCATAATGTAGAAAATAGCATCCAAAAATTACAAAATGGCGAAATCCTTCTTCTTGAAAATTTACGTTTCCATTCTGGAGAAGAAAAAAATGATGAAAAATTCGCTCAATCTTTAGCCTCTTACGCAGAGATATTTGTTAACGATGCCTTTAGTGCTTCACATAGAAAACATGCATCAATTTATGGGGCCCCAACCCTTTCACAATATAGACTGGCGGGTCTTCAACTGCAGAAAGAGCTGAAATATCTCACGAATATAAGAGATGAACCGAAACAACCATTCGTTTTAGTTATTGGAGGAGCAAAAATACGTGATAAAATAGATGCTCTGAAAAGACTCATTGATAAAGCTGAGAAAGTACTTGTTGGAGGCGCGATAGCTTACACTTTTCTTGCTTCAAAAGGATATTCCGTAGGTAAATCTCCTGTCGAAGATGATTACATCTCTTGGGCAGCTGAAATTCTTGAGAAGGAAGAGAAGATTTTACTTCCAGAAGATCAATTTATTGCTCCAAATATTGATGAGCGAAATCGTATTCAACTTGTTGGTACCGAGATTCCATCTGATATGATAGGTTTTGACATAGGCCCAAAAACCTCACAAAACTACATGTCTATGATATCATCTACTAGTGGTACAGTATTCTGGAACGGCCCTATGGGTATATTTGAGATAAGAGAATTCTCTCATGGAACTATAGACATAGTAATAGCTACCATTTTAGCTCGATTACGTGGAGCCGAGACAGTTATTGGAGGTGGCGATTCAGTGTCTGCTTTACGAAAAATTATGGCAAATAAATCTGAGGTAAGTCATATCTCAACAGGCGGCAGTGCCTCACTTGAATTTATTGGAGGTAAAGCCCTACCGGGCATAGAGATACTCAAAGATAAATGAGGGAAAATCTCATCAATTAGTGTGCAAATTCTTTTTGTAAAATATTAGAATAATCTTGAAACAGTCGCAGTTAGTAAAGGCTGAAGTTTCGGCAATGTCTAAACTTGAAAAAAATCTATAGATCAATTTAATGATGGACTAATATGCTAACTAAAACCAGAAACGATTGCAATCAGACATCCCATAGAGTGATATTACATATCGACCTCGACGCATTCTTCGCCTCAATAGAAGAAGTAAATCATCCAGAATTAAAAGGTAGACCGATAATAGTTGGGGCTGATCCAAAACAAGGAAAAGGTCGTGGAGTCGTAAGTACATGCAACTATGAGGCTAGAAAATTTGGTTTACATTCTGCTATGCCAATATCACATGCTTGGAAGTTATGCCCTGAAGCAGCCTATTTGCCAGTAAATATGCCATTATATGAGGAAGTTTCAAAAAGAATAATCAATATTCTAAAACCAATTGCGGATAGATTAGAACAAGTAAGTATAGACGAAGCATTCCTTGATATTAGTCATAAAATAGCTGATTTGAAAGAAGCCCAAACATTAGCAAAAGAAATCAAATCCATCATTATGGATAGAGAAAGTCTAACATGCTCTATTGGAATAGGCCCGAATAAATTAGTAGCAAAGATAGCCAGCGATCACAGGAAACCAAACGGATTAACAATTGTCTCAAAAAATGATGTAAGAAAATTTCTTGCTCCTTTGAATGTAGAAAAATTAGGTGGGATAGGTAGTAAGACTAAGGAACGTTTGAATTCTATAGGAATAAAAACGATAGACAATTTGGCATCTTATGATATTAACAAACTAAAAGACATTTTTGGAGCTTGGGGAGAAGAATTTCATCGTATGGCACATGGAATAGATGAATCGGAGATAATTGAAGAATGGATACCTAAATCCTTCAGTAGAGAGTATACATTTGATCAAGATACTTCGAATTTTAATAAAATAAAATTCATCGTTAATAAATTATGTGAGGAAGTTACTTTAGAAACTAAAGAGAATGGTTTCTCATTCAGAACTATTACTGTTAAAATTCGATATGAAAATTTCGAAACTCACACTCATTCTAAAACATTATCATTTCCTACTTCAAGTACTGAAACTATGAAAAATACTTCAATGATACTCCTTCGTCCATTTCTTAGATCAGATAGGAGAATACGTCTATTAGGTATTAGAGCATCAAATCTTAGTGAAAAAGCTCATCAGAAAACTCTTGAAGGAACTAATCACTCCTATTCTCTTAGAACAGTTGACCTGTAGACCTTACAGCTTTATTTAAGTCTAGAACTCTAATTTTCAAGATCGTCTGAGATGGTATAAATGAATAGTGATATTATGATTAAATCCGATTATCCTTTTCCTGTCTTTAGGAGAGGAAAGGTACGTGACTTGTATAATCTATCAGATTCTCTCCTAATTGTATCTACAGATAGAATTTCAGCTTTTGATGTTGTTTTTCCTAATGGTATACCCCAAAAAGGATCTGCATTAAACAATTTATCTGCTCATTGGTTTGAAAAGACCGAATCTATATTTCCCAATCATTTCATTGAAAAAAAAGATGATAGAAGCATCAGTGTTGTGAAAGCAGATAGAATTGACATTGAATTGGTTGCTAGGAGCTACTTGTATGGTTCAGCTTGGAGGAATTATTCGAAAGGCAAACATGTAATAAGTGGAGTAAATCTACCAAACGGATTACAATTAGCTGAAAAACTTCCTGAAATTATACTCACTCCTACTACAAAGAGTGATGTTGGTCATGATCTTGAACTGTCCAAGAATGAAGCTATCGAGAGGGGACTAGTATCAAGAGACGAATGGATAGCTCTAGAAGAAGCTACGTTCAGACTTTACGAATTCTATACTTTAGAAGCTTCTCAAAAAGGATTAATCATTCCAGATTTCAAACTCGAATTTGGCAGAGTTAGAGATGAACTCATTCAGATCGATGAACCACCAACACATGATTCTGCCCGTCTATGGTCAAAAGAGAAATACAAAATAGGTAAAAAACAGGAAGGTTACTCTTTGGATAAAGAATTCCTTAGAGATTTCCTCATAAGGAGTGGATATATGGGTGAAGGAACTCCTCCAAACCTTCCAACTTTACTCATCGAACAGATTTCAACTCGATGTGTCGGAGCGTATGAAGTTCTTACAGGTCAAACCAAGTTAAATGATCTTCAACTAATGAGTGTTGATCAAGTTATAAATGAACTCAAAACAGAAGAAAAATGAAACTTCTCTTATTATTTAATTTATGTTTAAGTCTATACTAGTAAAAATCTAAACCCTAACTACTGCATATCCTGAGGCTTTCTGAAGTCGATTCATTATCGCAAGACCTATTCCCTCTTCATCAACACCTTCAGCTATTATTAGATCCAGGTTCAATTCATCAAATCTTCTTAGACTATCAAAAAGATTTTTTGCAATTTCATACTTTGAATATCCAAGATTCTCTATGTGGTCGGCTGGATACTTTTTTTCAGATACTGATGCTACACCTACTTTCATTTTTTTTATGTGCAAATCGTGTATCAATTCTTCAATTTTGAAATGAATGTTTTCTCTTTTCCCTACAATAACTATTAGTTTTGTCTTCGGTGCGTAATGCCTGTATTTCATGCCAGGTGATTTTGGATTGGTTTCTAAGTCAGCATGGTTTCCTAGGATGGAGGGGTGAAGTTCTATTTTTTTTAGTACAGGTCTAAGCATCTCTATGGTGACAGCCCCAGGACGAAGTATCTGTGGAGTTTCGACAGTCAGATCTACTACTGTTGATTCTAATCCCAATTTGGTAGGTCCTCCATCTATGATCAAATCGACTTTCTCCTTCAGGTCTTGAAATACATGCTCAGCTTTAGTAGGGCTGGGTCTTCCAGCTCTATTCGCTGAAGGAGCTGCTATTGGTGTCTGAGATGCTTGTATTAGATCTATGGCGATCCTATTTTCAGGCATTCTTATTGCTACGGTGGCAAGTCTAGCAGTTGTTTCATCCGGTACTATCGGTTTTTTCTCCAACACAATCGTAAGAGGTCCAGGAAAGAAATTTCGAATAAGGTTTTTGGCTTCTTTAGGAATATTTTTTGCAAGAACATAGATATCATCTTTATCAGCGATGTGAACGATAAGAGGATTATCTATCGGTCTTTCCTTAGCAAAAAAAATTTTTTTTACAGCATTAGAATTAAGAGCATCCGCTCCTAATCCGTAGACAGTCTCAGTGGGAAAAGCCACTAATCGATTCTTTTTTATTATGTCAGCTGCTTTTCTGAGTATTACATTCTCTGGCTTTTGAGGATTGACCTTGTAAATCTCTGTCATTCTACTTTGGAAAATTTGATTTCTAATATAAACAGTTAGCTATCCCCCAAAATGAGAAGATTATCATCTGATATTTATTGCAGCTTAAAATATTATTCAAGATAAGATGTTTTAACTTAATACTTTAAGCCCTGATCTTATCATTGTCACTATCATACTTTAAAAGGAGTGAGTCCCGTCCCCATTCTATAATCCAAGAAAAATCTGACTCCACATCGAAATCAGCTACTTCTCCTTTGAGTAAATCAAGTAGTTCTTCCTTGGAGACTTCACAATTTTCTTGGTTTCTAATGAAATTAATAATTTTCTTGAAAGATTCAAGGTTAGCTACATATTTGTTGAGTAATTTTTTCCTTACTTTTGGGCCTTTTGAAAGAAATTCTCTTCCTGTTTCTTTTAGGATAAGATCGCCGGAGTCAACTTCAATAAAACTTAGAAGCTCAGCGGCATCTACGGCTGGTAGTAGGTCATCTAGCTCTAGAATTAGGTCATCAGCAACTTTTGCTACATCAACTCTTCCTTTGAAGTCTTCTAAAACTTCAAGGAGACCGATCATCTGACCGACATGTGCCCTTGGTAATGCAAGCAAAGGATTATCTTCAACCCTCTATTAACATTCGAATTTTGATCTAACAAATAACTTTTTGCCTCTATGCTATAAATCCTGTTATCTCGTCAACAATTTTATATAATTCATTGCTTCGTAGATCCCTCGGCCTTGGGAGAGTGACTTCAAGCTCTTTTGCTATTTTTCCAGGTCTGGAAGTAAGTATAACAATTCTATCAGCCATGTAAACGGCTTCCTCAACGTTATGTGTTACCATTATGACAGCTTCTGGAGCTACACTTGGATCCAACCACAGATCCAATACTTCCTCCCTAAGGTGTGTTGCCGTTAGCGCATCTAAAGATGAGAACGGTTCATCCATTAAGATTAATTCAGGATCTGGAATTAGACCTCTTGCAAGACCTACCCTCTGTTTCATACCTCTTGAAAGTTCTCTTGGATATGCTTCTTCAAAACCACTTAAACCCATAAATTCTATAATTTTAAGCACTCTTGCACGTTTTTCGGATTTCGAAAAAGACTTCCCTTGTAAACCCAATTCAATATTTTCAAATACTGTCAACCATGGGAAGAGAGCAAACGTCTGAAACACCATGCTCATTCCCTTACAAATATCCTCAACTTTCTCACCACGATAGTATACAGCACCATCTGTTGGCTTTGTCAGACCAATAATAATACGTAACAATGCAGACTTTCCACATCCTGATGGTCCCACGACTCCAACGAACTCATGTTCATTAATAGATAGATTGATTTTATCTAGAATTAGATCAGATCTTGATTTGCCAAATGCATGCGAAACATTCTGCATGTCAACAAGTGAAGCCATGAAATAATACTACTCCATTAGATATTTTGAAAGAACATAGTTATACAATGGTCTCCAAATTAGTTTGTTTATTATCATTATTGTAGCTACCATAACTACTATAATGAGTAAAAGCAAACCTACACTACCTAGTTCATATGCAGCTATATCAAGAAGAGCCCCAATTCCAAGGACAGCAAATATATCATTCCCAAATACAATATACTCAGTTACTACTAAGGCGTTCCATCCGCCACCCCAAGCTGTTATGCTGCCTGTAACAAAGGACGGCATAACCGCGGGAAGAATTAATTTCTTCCATTTATTGACTCCTTTTAATTTGTGCATATTTGATGTTTCAATTAGATCCGAAGGAATAGCTATCATTCCTCCTATTAGATTAAAGAGAAGGTACCATTGCATACCAGTCATCGTCAGTATAATCGATGTTAAATACAGACCTCCTGGTAAATCAATTGTAGCAAGAATTATAATCGGAAAAATTGCGGTAGCAGGAATTGCAGCAAAAACTTGAATAATAAACATATTTGTTCCAAAACTCCTCCTTTTACTTGCGATCACTACAGCTAAGGGCAAAGTCCAAGCAACACTAAGAACATATGCTAGGAAAAGACGTATCAAAGACGATCCTAAAGCAACAGGTATCACACTTAATTCCTGTATTAATAAAATATCTCTCATACTATCAGATATTTTTGGTAAGACTGGTATGTAGAAAAGAATTTTTTGAATTGAAATAATAATAAGTATCAATACCACGGAGAGAAAAGAGAAAAAGAATATCAGTCGACCATGTTTGGCCAAGAATGTCGTTGGTTTTTTTGTGACATATTGCATGCTTCCAGCAAATTCTCTAACTCTACGTGGTACACGTTTAGGGAGATCTTGATTACTGAGAGCTAGGCGAGGTGTCAAACTGCTAAATCTAGCAAGAGTTGAAGTGGGTAAAAAAGACCGAATTTCAGTTCGTTCTATTATTACTGGTTCATATCTAAAATTCTCAGCATAATTCCGTAGAGGTCGCCATATCAATAGATCAAAAGCTAGAACAGCGAGTATTAAAAATAAAAGTCCAATTATTGTTCCAGTTATATTTGCGGAATAGACCGACTCGGCAATATAGCTACCTATTCCAGGCATATTATATGCTGTTGATCCCAGAATTATTATCTCTGCAGCAACAAGAAAATACCATCCTCCAGCCCAAGACATCATACCATTGTAAACAAGTTTTGGCACGCATGCCGGTAAAATGAGGTTTCGAAATTTTGAAAGCCCTTTTAAATGAAATGTATCTGATGCTTCCCGTAAATCATTAGGGATTGATGATACAGACTCATAAGTGGAAAAAGCAAGATTCCAAGCTTGACATGTAAAAATCAGAAAGATAGCTGCCAGTTCTATACCTAACCAACTTTCTTCGAAAATTGCTATGAAGAAAAATATCGCTGCTGGAAAGAAACCCAGAATAGGTACTGACTGAAGCACATCTAAAATCGGTAACAAGGCAGATTCAGAGCGCCGGGTACGTGCCGTAGCTATTCCATACAGAATACCAAAGATATAGGCGATTAGTAGTGCAATAATTAATCTAGATAGAGAATAAGAAGTGTAGATTACAAGTCTCCAGATTTCTGTAAAGACGGCCACATTTATACCGTCGACCAGAAACATATTCTACACCTCGGATGTTCATAGTGATACGCTTGCTTTGAATAATTTCTCTTCTTATACGCATTTTGGTTTTATTTTTTCTTATTAGAAAAAACATGATACCAATAAAATTCTTGAGATCAAAGAATTAGCTTCTATCTTTCTGCATGATATTCTTGGATAGGTTTCATTGTTATGGTGCCTTTTCTTAATGCTTTTCCAGCTTTCACGGCAGCTAATGCCGCTGGAATAGTAGTAATATATGGAACATTATGTTCTATTGCAGCTCGTCTTATCTCATAACCGTCTTTTCTTGGTCCTTTTCCCCTTGGAGTGTTAATTATTAGATCAACCTCCTTATTGATTATGAAATCTACGATGTTTGGCCTACCCTCTGTGGTCTTAAGTAAAGTCTTTGTTTCAATACCAAAATTTCTCAGATATTCTGCAGTACCCTTAGTTGCAAGTATTGAAAAACCCAATTCTGTAAGGCCTTTGGCTACATCCACTGACTTAGCTTTGTCCCTATCTTTAACACTTAAGAAGGCTGTACCAGTAGCTGGAAGTCTCATGCCAGCCGCAAGTTCTGCTTTATAATAGGCTATTCCAAAATTATAATCAATCCCCATGACTTCACCTGTTGATTTCATCTCCGGAGACAAGATCGGGTCAACGCCAGGTAACTTAGTAAATGGGAAAACCGCTTCCTTCACAGCTATGTGTTTTGATTCAAGTTTTTCCTTAATATTTAGCTCCCTAAGCTTTCGGCCTACAATGAGCTTTGCTGCAATCTTTGCAAGTGGAAGTCCACTAGCTTTACTTACGAATGGAACCGTCCTTGAGGCTCTTGGATTTGCTTCTAAAACATAAACTATGTTATCTTTAATTGCATACTGTATATTTGTTAGACCGACGACTCCTAATGCTAATGCGATCTTTCTTGTATAATTCTTTACTTTATCAATTACTCTACTATCAAGACTAATTGGGGGAAGCGCACATGCAGAATCACCTGAGTGAACCCCCGCCTCTTCGATATGTTCCATTATACCTCCTATAACTACATCTTCACCATCACAAAGAGCATCAACCTCGACCTCCAATGCATCTTCGATGAATTTGTCTATAAGAATTGGATTTTTGGGTGAGACTTCTATTGCTTCAGCGATATACTTCTTTAATGTATCGTCGTCATATATGATTTCCATAGCTCGGCCCCCTAGAACATACGATGGCCTAACCAGAACTGGGTATCCAAGTTTTCTAGCTACACTAATAGCTTCCTCAATATTATACGCTATTCCATTCTCTGGTTGTGGAATACCTAAATCATTCAGTAATTTAGCAAATCTCTCCCTATTTTCTGCTTTATCAATAGCATCAGGTTTAGTCCCTAGTATTGGAACATCATGAGACAATTTTTTGGATATATTTAGAGGTGTCTGGCCTCCAAACTGTACAACTATTCCTTCGGGTCTCTCATTCTCTACGATATTTAGAACATCTTCATATGTTATCGGCTCAAAGTATAGTCTATCTGACGTATCATAATCAGTTGATACAGTCTCAGGATTACTGTTTACCATTACTGTCTCGTAATTTTCATCTTTTAAAGAAAGTACACTATGAACACAACAATAATCAAACTCAATTCCTTGCCCGATCCTATTCGGACCAGACCCCAGTATGATTATTTTCTTTTTTTCTGTAGGTGGACCATCGTTTTTTTCTTCATAAGTAGAATAGTAGTAGGGTGTTTTTGCTTCGAATTCTCCTGCACATGTGTCAACCATCTTGTAGACTGGAGATATAATCTTCGATTTTCTTTTTTGTCTAATTTCGTCCTCTCTTGATTTAAGTAAAAATGCAAGCTGGGTATCTGAAAAACCTAGAGTCTTTGCCTCTTTAAGAAGATGATCGGGTATTGTATCAAGTTTATACCTCTTGACCTCTTCTTCCATATGTACAATATTCTTTATTTTATCAATGAACCATGGATCAATATTCGTTAATTTAGCTATCTTACTGATCATGATCCCTTTTTTTATTGCATATCGTATGTAGAATATTCTTTCATGATCGTTTGCTCTAAGTTTGTGAATTATCTCCTTTATTGATGGATCTAAATCTTTGCTATCTGATCCTAAGCCTGCTCTTCCTATCTCAAGAGAACGAATAGCTTTCTGTAATGATTCTTCAAAGGTTCTTCCTATTGCCATAACCTCTCCTACACTTTTCATTTGAGTAGTCAAAGTATTGTCGCCAGTTGGAAACTTGTCAAAGGCGAAACGAGGGATTTTCACAACTACATAATCAATTGTGGGTTCAAAACAGGCTGGAGTCTCCTTAGTAATATCATTTGGAATCTCATCCAGTGTATATCCTATGGCCAGTTTTGCAGCTATCTTGGCTATTGGGAATCCTGTTGCCTTTGAGGCGAGAGCTGATGATCTTGATACTCTCGGATTCATCTCTATAGCCATGATTCTTCCGTTACGTGGATTTACTGCAAATTGTATGTTGCTGCCACCAGTCTCGACACCGATTTCTCTCATTATTTTAATTGATGCGTCCCTGAGTTTTTGATACTCAAGATCTGTTAGAGTTTGAGCTGGAGCCACGGTTATGCTATCGCCTGTATGAATACCCATTGGATCCATGTTCTCGACTGGACATACAATTACAACATTGTCAGCTAGATCTCTCATTACTTCAAGCTCGTATTCCTTCCATCCAATGAGGCCCTCTTCGATTAACACTTGTTTTATCAAGCTCATGTCTAATCCCTGTTTGACTATCTTTCCAAGTTCCTTGATGTTGTGTGCAATTCCTCCACCTGTCCCACCTAAAGTAAAAGAGGGTCTGATCACAAGTGGATATCCGAGCTCATTCGCTACATCTGATGCTTCTTCGACTTTCTTGATGATTCCACTTTTTGGAACCTCTAGACCGATTCTAGTCATGGAATTTCTGAATAGTTCCCTATCCTCTGCTTTCTTTATAGCCTCAAGTTTTGCGCCGATTAGTTCAACTTTATACTTGTCAAGAACTCCATTTTCAGCAAGTATAGTGGCAAGATTTAGTCCTGTTTGACCACCTAGAGTGGGAAGAAGGGTGTCTGGCCTCTCGATATCTATAATCCTTTCAAGTATCTCAGGAGTTAATGGTTCTATATACGTTCTATCAGCTATCTCTGGATCAGTCATTATTGTTGCTGGGTTGGAATTTACTAAAACTACGGTGTAACCTTCTTCTCTTAGAGCCTTGCAAGCTTGGCTTCCTGAATAGTCAAATTCAGCTGCTTGCCCAATAATTATTGGGCCAGAACCTATCAGAAGTACCTTTTTAATATCCTCTCTTTTAGGCAAGCTTAACGTTACTCCAGCATCTGCATGAATCTATCAAAGAAGAAGTAAGTATCATGTGGTCCAGGACCAGCTTCAGGGTGATATTGAACTGCAAAAAGAGGTAAATCTTTATGTTGTATACCTTCAACTGTTCCATCATTAAGATTTCTTTGTGTAATCTCCAACCCGGTTTCTTTCAAAGAGTTGTCGTCTACTGCGAACCCATGATTTTGAGTTGAAATAAACACCCTTCCAGTGTCAAAGTCCTTAACAGGCTGGTTTGTCCCCCTGTGACCAAACTTTAACTTGAAAGTCTTCGCACCCATAGCGAGACTCGTGAGTTGCAAACCTAGGCAGATACCCGCGACAGGTACTTCACCAACAAGACTCCTAATTGTTTGAATCGTTTGAGTAACTCTTGCTGGATCACCTGGGCCATTTGATATGAATACAGCATCGGGATCATAATCCATTACCTTGTCAGCGGGGAAGTCGTATGGTACCACATGTAGGTCTACTCCTCTAACGGTGAGTTGTCTTATTATGCTGTTTTTTACTCCACAGTCTATTATGACTACATGATGCTTGCCTTGAGTACCTACAAATTTCGGTTTTTTAACACAAACTTTGTCTACGAGATTTATCTCCGAAATGTGGGGTTGTTTCTTAGTGTTCTCAATGAGTTCCTCTTTACTTGGCATGTCTTTGCTCTTGAATACAGCTAATGTGGCTTTCATAGTCCCATGAACCCTAGCTTTCAAGGTGAGCATCCTTGTATCAACACCTTCAATCCCTGGAATATTGAACTCTTTGAGAAAATGGTCTAGGTTCTTCTGACTTCTCCAATTGCTTGGATGTCTACACAGATGTTTGATAACAAAGCCTTTGGTCTGTATTCTATCACTCTCGTAATCTTCATTGCATACGCCGTAGTTACCTATTAGCGGATAGGTCATCATCAATATTTGTCCAGCATAACTCGGATCCGTTAACGCTTCAACGTATCCTGTCATACTAGTATTGAAGACAAGTTCCCCTTGAGCCAGACCTTCTGCTCCGAAACCGCATCCTTCTACAACTGTGCCATCTTCTAGTACTAGAGCAGCTTTCATATTTTCTTCCTGAAAACGTGATTTTATTCCAAGCTTAATTCATTTTCACCTCTCGATATCAACAATCCAATTTGCGTGCATGAATTTATGAGTTTTAAGGACGAGCATTCTTTCTAATTTGTAGCTAACTATTGCATTGAAAAGCATGCTAGAAAATGCTTATTATAAACATTAACAGACGAAAAATAATTTGAGTTTGAAATTCTGAAAATACAAGATTATGTTTGAATATTTTGTTGAATCTTGCCTGATTTCCTGAATCTCATTTTTAACATTTCAATTAGGATTATAGGAAGTATTGACAAAACTGCGGCCCACATGATATCTGTTAATGTTGGCATGACTAGTTCGAATGCAGATCTTAATTGAGGAATTAAGAATAGGATTACTGTTGATAAGGCTGAGCCAATTACAGCCAAAGATAGTATTTTGTGAGGTTTAACCTTGAAGATTGAGTATTTGAGAGAGCGGCAATTTAACGCAACAACCAATTCAAAAAAGATGAACATTATGAATAGTGATGTTCTAGCAACATTTACTCCTTGGTTCAGGGAGCTAATGAAAATATATAGCAGTATAGGGGAATGAACTAGTGGAATTAATGTTAACATAGATTTGACTTCTCTTGAGAAAATAGATTCTTTAGGATCTCTTGGAGGTCTCAGCATCACATCTGGGCTGGGTGGAGTAACTCCCAAGGCCAAAGCTGGAGGCCCATCAGTAATTAGATTTACCCATAATATCTGAGAAGCTAGAAGAGGTAAAGGCAGACCTGCGAGTACTCCTCCACCGATCACAATCAATTCAACTATGTTGCTTTCTAGAAGATATGTAAGATACTGTTTTATGTTATCATAAATTATTCTGCCTTCCTCAATTGCACTAACAATAGTGGCAAAATTATCGTCAGCAAGCACCATATCTGAAGATTCTTTTGTTACTTCAGTTCCTGTAATACCCATAGCTATTCCAATGTCTGCATTCTTTACGGCTGGGGCATCATTCACTCCATCTCCTGTCATTGCTACGACTTCTCCTCTTTTTTTCCAAGCTTTGACTATCTTCAATTT
>JAGLGJ010000050.1 GCA_023144075.1 Candidatus Bathyarchaeota archaeon
AAAATATCTTGGGAAAAGATTCAGTCAAATGTCTCTTCGAACCAGAGAGCGTTGCGATTGTGGGGGCGTCAGAAGATCCAGAGAAATTCGGATATCACATCATGAGAAACCTTATCGATATGGAATTTCGTGGTAAAATTTACCCTGTCAATAGAAAAAGAGACTCAGTGTTAGGATTCAAATGCTATCCTAATGTCACATCAATCCCAGAAAATATTGATAATGTAACAATAATAGTACCAGCTCAATATGTACCCCAAATAATGAAGGAATCTGCTGAAAAAAATGTCAAAGCCGCAGTAATATGCACATCAGGATTCAAAGAAGCTGGAAAAGAAGGAATTCAACTTGAGAAAGATATCCTGAAGATAGCAGACTCTGCTGGAATTAGAATCGCTGGACCCAACACAACAGGCATTCTTAATGTTTTTAATGGTTACACATCTGTATTTGTAAAAATCACAAAACCACGAAAAGGTAAAGTATCGATAATTTCACAAACAGGAATGTTTGCCTCAGTTCTACTCGAGCATATACTATCAACTCAGAAGTATGGCCTCAGTAAGGTCGCAGGATTAGGAAACAAATCTGATATCGATGATTCAGATATTCTAGAATATCTTGAAACAGATCAACAAACCCAAGTGATAGCAATTTATGCTGAAGGAATTAATAACGGAAGAAGATTTCTCGAAATAACTAAACAAGTTTCAAAAAAGAAACCCATTCTTATTCTTAAATCAGCTAGGTCGAAATCTGGAGGCGACGCAGCCCTCACTCATACAGGTTCACTTATGGTAAGAGACGAGATCTTCGAAGCGTTATGCAAAACATCTGGGATAATTAGAGTAGGGGATATAGAAGAATTGTTAGATCTGATCAAAGCATTTGCATTTCTTCCTCCAACAAAAGGAGATCGAGTCGGCGTGATAGCATATACAGGAGCTGGCTGTGTTATGAGTGCCGATGCAATAGAGCATTATGGATTGCAGATTGCGAATCTTACAAAGGAGACTATGGAGAAGCTCACTAGTAAAGCACCTGGATTCGGTATTGTCAGAAATCCTCTTGATGCTGAGTTAGTCCGCCAAGGTATGGGGAATGCTGAAGCATCCTTAGTTTTTGCTCTTGAAACTTTTCTTGAAGACCCAAATGTCGACATGATATCTTTAGTCATTGTCGGCCTTACAAAGGAGAGTAAAATATGGGATGTAGATATAAAGAAAGTTTTTTCCGACTTAAAAAATAGATTTCCTGATAAACCAATGGTAGTTTCAATTCTTGCCTCACAAGAGGTAATTGATGAGTACCGAGAGATTTTGGAGAATCTTGAAATACCAACATATCCATCTCTTCTTAGAAACATTCGTGCCTTGTATGCTCTTCATAAATATTACAACAGATTCCCTCGATCTTAAAAAGAGAAAATTTAGAGAAGACAGTGATGGATTTTGAATAATCCTCTTGATGGGATCAGAATACTTGATCTGACACGGCTTAATCCTGGCGCATATTGCACCATGCTTTTAGCGGACATGGGAGCGGATGTTCTTAAGATAGAGCAACCTGGAAGAGGAGATTATCTTCGCAATACACCTCCATTGATTGGAGGTCAAAGTTCCATGTTTCTCACTTTGAATAGAAACAAGAAGAGCATGACACTTAACCTGAAGTCCGATGAGGGTAAAGAGATTCTCACAAGACTTCTGAAAAGTTATGACATTTTAGTTGAGAGTTTTAGACCAGGGGTGTGCAAACGTCTCGGCATAGACTATGAAACTTTAAAGAAAGATCATCCGGAACTAATCTATTGCCCTATAACAGGATTTGGTCAAGATGGACCCTACAAGAATCTTGTTGGACATGACATAAACTATCTAGCTTTATCAGGTATCCTGAGTCTAACCGGTGAAAAAAATGGACCTCCGATCGTTCCGGGAATACCCATTGCAGATATTGCCGGCAGTATGTTCGCAGTAATGGGAATACTGCTAGCACTAATATCAAGACAAAAGACTGGCACAGGTCAATTCGTTGATATATCGATGTTTGATGGAGTAGTCTCATGGTTGACGATTCAGGCAGCTAGATTTATCGCCAACAGCAAATCTCCAGAGAGAGCGACTTGGCCTGCAGGTGGAGAACCTTTCTATTCAGTTTATCAGACAAGAGATGGAAAGTATGTTGCAGTTGGAGCTGCTGAAGATAAGTTCTGGAAAATTCTTTGTGAAAAAATTGGTGCAAAAGATCTTCTAGAAGACCGAACGGCTAAAGGTCAACGATCAAAGGAAGTACTAAACAGACTATCGAGTATCTTTAAAACGAAAAGCAGGGATGAATGGTTTGAGATCTTATACGACTTAGACTCTTGTCTGACTCCTGTGAAAACTTTAGATGAAGTGTTTACTGATCCCCACGTAAAGCATCGTGAACTGATCTTCGATTTGGATTGCCCAGGATCTGGTAATGTAAAGCAACTTGCTTTACCAGTGAAATTCAGTGAAATAAAACCAGAAATTAAGATTCCCCCACCATCTTTAGGTCAACATACAGATTCAATCCTTGATGAGCTGGGCTATGAAAATAGTAAGATAGAACAATTGAAAAAGAAAGGCGTCATATGATCAAACAGTTATTTTCCAAATACAAATTTTCGATTAGATCATGCTTTTGAGTGATATCCAATCTAGATCTGTTTCAAGACAACCGTCTTTAAGTAAAGGAAATCCCTGACCTGCAATGCCAAATTTTTCGCATACAAAGCTGCCCATCACAAGTTCTTTAAAACACCCTACGCCAAGGGAGGCTTTAGGTTTAAATTTAGTAAAAATCTTTGGAACTATACTTCCTCCAGATATTATCAAGATTTTTTCATATCCTAAACTTCTAGCTTCAGTAATAAATGGTCCAATTTTGCATTTTCCACAATTATTACATTCGTAACCTAGCTCTCCAAGTTTTGCAGTGCAGTCCCTAGATCTAAGACATTGAGGAAGTAGTAAAATCCTGTCGGATTGTCTAATTTTTTTAAACCGTTCTCTTCCAGAATTGTTTTTCGCTTCTATATAGAGCTCAAGGACTCTATTCTCATCCACTCCCATTTTCGCAGCTATTCTTTCAAACCTACTAAGAGCAATCTCGCTTAGTCTCAGCTTGGCCAATTTTTCTATTGCCCGCATGAGTGGACTATTTTTGTTCAGTTTCTGTTCAATCCTTTATCTGGCACCCAATTAATTGTATTATAAGCATTTCTTCAATATTAATTTACGTAAAAAGCCATAGCGATATACTATATGAACAATTTTATGAATTCTATATCATTATCTATTTCAGTATAATAGTTAGATTATATTGGAGATCGACAATTTCTTGAGCAAAGATAATACTGCAAGAAAACTCGCTGAAACGAAAGCGTATCTAGAACAGCGAGTGTCAGAGCTTAGTGAAGAAACAAAAAAACTTAACTCCTTTTTAGCAGTAATCGACGAGATTCTAGCAGAGAAAAGCTTCAAGAAAATAGAAATTCAAAAGTCACAGATTAAGTCAATTACTCATCCTCCGAAAGTAGAAGAAAAAGAGTTTCCCAAGGAGATTACGCCACTAATCGTTGAAGGCAAAAAGATAGGTGAAATATTTCTTGAAGGAAATAATCTGACAATAATTCCTGCTGAAAACATGAAATTCGATGTAAGCTCTCCGCCAATGAGAGCGTTCTTAATATCCAAAGTCCTCGAACCTATGAAAGTTAAAGATCAAGAACAACTAAGAGAAGGAAAAATCAGTAAAGGAGACCAATTGACTTACGAAATAGATCAGGAGAAAGGTAACCTCAAGGTGTTAGTAGTACATAACTTTGGAGATCAAAAAAGACTATTAGAGTTAAAAAATGCTATCAGATGGACTTTTAGACGAATATATGAAAAAAATATTAAACAATAGGCCTGATTTTAATTCAATAAAAAATAACTAGATATTCAATATACAGAATTCTAACTTAGCATTATAGTCACTAAAGAGAGACCAAACGTAAGACACCCAAAACAAATTAGGAATTTTGTAAAATCCAGCCTTTTGGCCAGTTCCAACATCATTCTAAGGGAAATTAAGGACAAGATGAACGAAGTTGCTAATGCTATCAAAATATTTATTGTGCCGAATTCTTCCAAACTAGCTCGAAAACCCAATCCCACAACAAATTCTGCAATACCCATCCCATAAATTATTGGTACAGATATAATGAAGGTCAATCGAAGCGCTGTTTCTTTTTCAACATTTCTCATTAGAAGTGTTGAAGCAACAAGTCCAGACCTACTAAGACCAGGCAAAGCAGACAGCCCTTGCATAAATCCAGCAAGAACCATATCCATGGTCCCAATCTGTTCCAGAGATTTGAACCCTTTAAGACTCTTTGAAAATTTGAGAAAAAGACCTGTAAGAATTAAGAATATCCCTATGAAACAAGTTAGAAGAAGACCGCTTAATTCCAAAATATAATATCTAGTCAACAAATACAGTGGCAATCCAATGGTTGCACTGATGGCAATTGTCACCAAAAGACTTCTGAATAAAACTGAACAATCTGCATATGAAGAGTGCTCGCGGTTTACTAGGTATTTTATAACTTTCGAAAAATCAGATCTAAACGTTATTAGAGCTGTCGTTGCCGTCGAGAAATGCAGAAACATTGCCAAAGAATATGCAGTTTCACCACTTACAGAAGCTGCATTTACTAGATAAAGAATTATCATGCTTTTGCTACTTACAGGAAGCCATTCTAGTAACCCTTGTAAAAAGCCGATAATGATCGCATCATTCATTGACAATCGATATCACCATGGATATGCCTTAGTAAACATGGAAGCTCAGCTATAGATTTTAAAAGGTAATCCACATTAACTTTGGCTAATTGTTGGGGGCTTCCAAGTCCACTGGTTACACCCACAGTAATAGCTCCAATATGTTTACCCGACTCCATATCTGCAACACTATCACCGACAACAATAGTCTCTTTAGGATTTGACCCCATTGTTGAAATCGCCGATTTGATATGGTTTGGATGTGGTTTTACCTCCATCGACTCTCCTCTTGAGATCATCACATCGAAGAAGTTTTTAATTCCTGTTTTATCAACGATAACATTCATGGCATTTTCGCCATCAGCTGTAAAAAGTATTAAGGTCCACCCCATATTTTTTAATCGAGCAAGAGTTTTCTTGACGGAAGGCAGTAATTTGGCCTTCTTCGCCGAATCAATTTCATACCTTTCTAAAATCAATACTAGCTTATCATGGATTTCCTTGTAGATATCTTCAGATAGAACATTTTCAACTAAAAATTTCTTGATTTTACGATCCATAAAGAAGATACTGTCATTTAATGTGAATTTCATATTTCGTAGAAAAGAATATTTCATGATTAGAAGCAATGCTTCTTTTCTCGCGCTCAAATAGTCTATTTGAAATTTAATTAATGTGCCATCAAGGTCGATAATAATTATTTTCGGACAAAATGAAATGCCATCTTGGGATGCCATAGCATATCATCTCTCCAATTGTCTATAGCAAATCAATCTGACATATTGACTCGTTTTGATTTTGTTTCTGCAATTAATCGTACAGTTGTGTCTATTGAAGACAGATTCTGAGCTAAGTTGCAGAAGTATTCTGTTTTTTTCTTGAATTCCGTATTCTGACTAATTTTAGTAATTGCATTCAATAAGGTTCTCTTGGTAAGTTCTTTCTGTTCAAGCATGACTCCCACACCAAGTTGAACCGCTCTTTTTGCGTTAAGGATTTGTTCAGTGTGGTCTGGTGTTGGAATTAGAATTAGAGTTTTGCCGAACGTGAGAGCTTTTGTAATTGATCCATGACCTGATCTACATATTATAATATCAGCAATTTTTAACAGCGCATATTGAGTCTCTTCATTCAACCATTCATATTTAATTAGATTGTTGATAATAGTGGGATTTCTGTTTCCGTCTGGATCTCCACATGAGAGAACAAATTGCAAATCTTCAGGTATATCTTGAAGTACTTTCAAGAGCTGGTTAGTCAGATATTGACGTTCCACCTTGGGACCACTTATAGCAGCATAAATTGTTACCTTACTCTTTGACAGATTCAGTTTTTCCAACATATCCTGAGTTACTTGAAGGTCGTTTGGAGCCAAATCGACAATCGGCCCAACATATTTAACTTTGGACAAATATTTTCTCGGAATTGCGAGATTTTCTATGCAAATAGTGTTAGGGTTTGGAAAATCAGGAATAAGTATTAGATTGCTCTGACCCCAAATGTCACCTATTAAGGTTCTAATGAAAACCCAAAATATATTCGCTATGAAAAAAAATAATCGGTCTAGCAGACCCATTTTTTCTTTACTGGGTTTTCTAATCATCTCTACCTTGAACTGATTCAGCATCAATATTATCGGAATTCTCAATAACCTTGCCGCTATTACAGATGAAGCCCGAGAGTCTGAGAACACAAGGTCTGGCTTGAATTGTTTCATATTTGTGATTTCAGAAACGATTTGTTTTAGAATATATCTATGAAATCCTAGGGTTAAACCACTTCGGGCTGATGTTTTTCTAAAATCTACTGTTCCATCATTTGCCACTTTGAATAAGATTGGATGACTGGCCACGGTATTGAATCCCATAGCTTTTGCATATTTTAAGCCATCTAGATATGTAGAGAGTACTATTTCATCGCCATTCTCTAAGAGTTTCTTAGCAATAGATTTAGTTCTAGTAACGTGGCCCAGACCTATGCCACATGGCGCCAAGTAGATTCTCATGGCTGTACTTTCTCTTGCAAAACCTTTTCGACAATACCTTTTGGTGATCGTTCTCTGAAGATTGTTGCTTTGAATGTGAATACTTTTGACCCTTTCAAAAGCCATGAATCAGTGGGTAGACCAGCCTTTAAGCAACAGTTTGCCAAGAATTCCTCTTTATCCCATTCCCATTCTACGGCTACTTGAGGTAAAAGGAGGCCACGCTGTAGACCTCTTCCAATGATCAGGCCATCAGTACCTATGGATATATGCTCAGGAATATCTTTTGGTTCAGATTTGATCTCTTGAGGAATGGTCAAAACACTAATTTCAACTACGATGTCTTCCTCTAGTTCTTTCAAGGTCACTTTAGGGAATCTAGGGTCTCCCGTAGCAGCTTCTATAGCCGATGTTATTGTTGCTTTAGCAAGTATCTCAACAGGTTCTGGAAATCCGATGCAACCTCTAAGTTCTCCTGAACTATAATTTTTAAGAGTCACGAATACTCCAAGTTTCTCATTCAGCCTTGCCAGCGTATCTTCTGGGGGTTTGATCATTTTATTTTCTGACAGATAATTTGAGATTGCTTTCCTCGCAAGGTTTACTAGAAATTCTCCTTCAGCTATGTTGAATTCGTTTTCATTATCAGAACTATTTTTTTTTAACACTTAATTTTTCTCTCCTAGCTTTCTTTAGTGTTTGACTTATCTTTTTCCAATGATTTCCACGCCAATAGA
>JAGLGJ010000051.1 GCA_023144075.1 Candidatus Bathyarchaeota archaeon
GAAGGTTCCGTCATCTCTGTTGGCAGCGCCACATTTTGGACATTGTTTAACCATTCTTTTTTTTTCCTCCGAAACGAACTACAATTTGATATTTTACCCTCCTATTAAGCACTTAAGCCTTTCCAAAAAGTCTCAAAATTAAGAGAAACTCCCACAACTCGCCAAATTTGGATGATAATATTCAATATGTTGTATATTCTGTAAGGCCAAAGAACACTAATAATTGATATAACCTTAAACTCGAAGCTATCTATTCAGGCCCTGGTAGCTCAGCCTGGTAAGATGTCTTAAAGACACTGGAAAGCGTTGGCTTGGTAAAAGACTCCGATGAGTCAAAGGTCACGGGTTCGAAACCCGTCCGGGGCTCCATCATATTAACAACGAAAAGTCTCGCTGCTATAATCAATTTACATATCACATTTTCAATTACAATAAAGCTGCGATAATCAATGGTTTATGATGCCATAATAATTGGAGCGGGCCCAGTCGGAGCAATGACTGCGCGTCTGATATCGGAGAAAGGTTTCAAAACATTACTTTGTGAAGAACATAGTTCTATTGGAAGCCCACTTCACTGCACGGGAAAGTTGACTACTCACGCATTTCAAGATTTTAATTTGCCAATAGAAACTATACTCAATTCCGTGAGCGCGGCCAAATTTTATTCTCCAAAAGGAATTGAATTCTCTATTCGTAAGGGAAGTATTGATTCATATATTCTTGATCGAAAAATGTTAGATCAAAAATTAGTAGAGATAGCTTGCTCTTCAGGTTGTGAGCTATCTTTGCAAACGCGAGTCCAGGATGTGCATATTGATTCAGATATGATCAATCTGAAGGTTAAGAGAATAGGTATTTCCGGTTATCTGAAATCGAGGTTAATCATTAATACTGAAGGAGCAAGACCAACATTACTCAGGAAAGTTGGGCTAGAAGGGCCTAATCAAATCTTATCTGGATTGCAGTATGAAGTGACAGGTGTTGATATACATTCACAGGATTGTGTCGAACTTTACTTTGGTAAGAATATCGCCCCAGGCTTCTTTGCATGGGTAGTCCCTCTGAACATGAATGTAGCTAGAGTTGGATTAGCTATTGATAATAAATCCTCATCTTTTTCAGCACAATACTACCTTAGAAAATTTTTAAACCAGATTGTACGTCACGCAAAGCGTAGAAATGTAAAAATTGAGAATACATATTCAGGGACAATTCCAATAAGCGGACCAATCAAACGTTCATATACAGATAGAATGCTGGCCGTTGGAGATTCTGCAGGGCAAATAAAAGTCACCTCAGGAGGAGGTATATATTTTGGACTTAAGTGTGCAGAAATTGCATGTAAGATAGCGAATCAATGTTTGGAAAAAGATACACTTGGAGGAACCCATCTCAAACAATATGAGACAATATGGAAAAAGACAATTGGACGAGAATTGAAAACGACATTATTTGTTAGAAAAATAATGAACAGCCTTACAGATGAAGAACTGGACCAAATGTTTCTAATTTTAAATGACAAGAAAATCAAAAATATTGTCGAAAAGCATGGCGATACGGCTTATCAATCTAGAGTATTGCGGTCAATCTTACCTGATTTTTTAAATGCGTCTCTTAAGAAAAAAGGGGGTCTATTTTTTTTGGCTAAACTCCTTTTCAAAGGTCTCACTAGCACTTTACCATAATCAATCCAATTGGCAATTATCCTTATGACGAATGTATTTAAACTGAGTTCATAGTATTGGAAAAGTTACATTATATCTTAAGAATTAAAAGATGATTAATGTTAAATGCGTGTTTCATTGAATTTGGGATTTAATTTGAAGAAAAAGCACAATATCATTAAAGAAGCCTGCTCTGAAGCAATAGAACTACTTCAAAACGGATATTCAGTGGGCCTGGGAAGCGGAAGAACCATGGCTCAAACTATGAAGATCATCGCTGAAAAGATTGAGCGAGATAAATTGAACTTGGCTTTTGTACCTTCATCATACCAAATTGAATTCTTGGCTAGAGAGCTGGGACTCAGGGTAATCGATCTTAATTCTGTACAAATCTTAGACCTAACGATTGACGGAGCCGATCAAGTTGAGTTAGGAACATTAAACATGATAAAAGGTGGAGGTGCGGCTTTAACTCGAGAGAAAATAATAGGTTCAAATTCTACTAAGGTGGCGATAATAATAGATGAAAGCAAGTTAACAAAAAAACTTGGGGAAGGTATGTACGTTCCAATTGAGATTTTTCCATTCGGCATTAATGCAGTCATTAATAAGATTAAACAAGTTGGTGGCACAGTAACTTTGAGACAAGGAGATGGTAAAGTTGGTCCGATTATCACTGACAACGGAAACATAATTGTTGATGCAAATTTTGGCCCGATAGACGATCCAATATCCCTCGAGAGTGAGATCAAAAAAATCCCTGGTGTTATCGAGGTTGGAATATTTTCTGGTATTGCCGACTTTGTCTATGTAGCTATGAAAGATGATGTGAAGATACTTCAACGTGAATAACCATTTACTAGGATTCAAGTGCCGGGGACGGGATTTTCGGTGATATTTGTCGAACCCGCGACCTCTGGATCTCTCCAGAAGAACTCAGATGACTTTATGAGTCCAGCGCTTGAACCTGCCCTTTCGGGCATCTAACCACAGCTGAGCCACCCCGGCACATCTCAATGATATACCGACACCTAAAAAAGTTTGATATATGAAATCAAGTTCACACTTTAAGTGAAAAAGTCAAAAGATAAAATCATACCTCATAATGAGTAGTAATTAATGCCCCGGTAGCTCAGCTCGGTAGAGCGACGGCTTTGTAAGCCGTAGGTCATGGGTTCAAAACCCATCCGGGGCTCCATATTTTCGATAAAAATAGACTTCTTTCTAGAATTGTGTTTCTTTAGGATTGATTTTGAAGTTAGAAAGTTCGCTACTGGAGAGAATTAATTATTTTTTTTATCAACTTCTTTGGTCATCAATATGTGGAATAATGCAAAGGAATCTCAATGTCTTACAGCCAGTGTTTATTATTTGGTGTCTTTCATTTGAATTTATGAGAATGACATCACCACTCTTAATCGCATGTTTTCCTTCTGAACTTTCTACTTCACCTTCTCCATCAAGAATGAAAACTTCATGCTCCCAAGGATGCTCATGCTTTGGACTAGACCTATTCTGATCAACCTCTAATAACCTCATGGCAAAATTTGGTGCACCCATCTTCTTAGTGATCAGCCATCTTACACTAACACCTTTGGCACTAAGCATTTCAGGCTCCGGTTTAATATTTTTATAATTTATTATCTTCAAACTACATTTACGACTCCACATCTATCCAATTATACTATTGTCTATTCACATAAAATTCACTAAAAAAATTTAATATTTTATCTAATATTTTTCCAATTGTTTACTTTTCGAGAAATCAAATGGAGCTAACTCTACTTTCTCGCGAAGGTCTTGCGGCAATTTAATCCAAATATTTCTCATTTTGTCGATATCTCTCTCATCGAAGTAGACCATAATTTTCTTACAATTCCTGATAAGACTCTTCTTTATATTCCAAAGGACTTGCTCAGGATGGGCATCAATATCTTCTGATGATTCAAACTCCACAGCAATCCAGTCTTGGTTTTTCCAATTCTCATGATCTATTCGACCGATTTCATGTGAGTCTGATAATTCGGCTAAATAGACTGTTGTGGGCTGTCTCGTGTTTAATCTTGAGGCAATTCCTCCTTGTTTTTTCATTATAGATCTTATGGTTTTTACTAAATTCGAAAGTCTATTTTCTATGTCTGAACCAAGGAAAGCCTCATTTTTTAGAGAAATAAGAAGTTCTAGGATCACTACAGGTGGATTCTTGAGTCCGTATACACTCCACCAGATTTTTTCCAACAATGTTTGAAGTGTATCATAATCGTAGGTCGAGTTACCGTATTTACTTTTTAATTGATGCAAAAAGTGTGATGAGTCTAATTCCAATATCATGTCATATGTTTTTTCATCGGTATCTTTTTCTGTGTCAGATGACTCCATATTTTTTCCAAAAAGTTCAGATAATTTCTCAGTAACCCTTTCTTTTTCTTTTCTTTGAAAAACATCAAATGATAAAATGAACCCAGAGTGATACAGATTTTATCAATCCTTACGTATTTGGATTAATTTTTTACTGGTTGATATAATCTAACGGATTTCTATATATGAACATATAAAACATTGTAGTAAAACCTCTCCAAATTACGAATATTTCAATACGCATCAAGATATTCTGAAGAGTAGTAAGTGAATTAATTATAACCTAGAAATAATTAGATATCCATCTAACAGTAACTCTTTTCTGTCAGTATTTGAACTACGATGCAATCTGCTTAAATTTCCAATCAGATTACTGAAAAGAAGTTTAACAGGTTTCGGGGTCGTGGGCTAGTCTGGTCTACGCTACGCGGCTTGGGAGGCTCTTAAGGCTTCAGGATTCCGCGAGGTCGTGGGTTCAAATCCCACCGACCCCACCATGCGATTTCTGAGTTGTAAGAACCATAGATTCAAGTATTTAAAAGAGGATAAGTTGATTTAATTCGTAAATTGTATTAATTTGTATATTGTATTCCTATTATTGGGGAGGATCTATTGTCTGGCGTCAAAAATAGTGAAAAAATCATAGAACTTATTCAGCAATTAGATACAGCTTATGAGAAAGGTTTGATGAGTCCCGACGAGTATAGAACTCTTAGACATGGACTTGAACTAAGATTAACTCCCGCTAAGCGAGCTGGTAAGAAACGAAAGTTCAAATTGAAATATGCACTGATAACATTGATCATCATTATTGTAATCGTATCGGCATCATCACTACTTCTCATGCAAACCAATGTCCCAGGCTTTGGTAATAAACCAAGCTTTGAGATTTCAAATGTCAAGTTTGAACAAGCCAAATTGAGTTTCGATCTAAAAAATACAGGTACAGCGGAAGCAACTAATGTTGTAATTAAATTACGTTCTAGCGAAGGCGACATCCCTATTCGCGACATAGATTCAGTAAAACCGGAAGACCCTCCTATGAACATAAATGAGAGCATTGACCTGGGAGAAAATCAAGAACTATACGGTGTTCAATTCAATATATTTGTGACTTGTAACGAGGAAGTGACCTATCTCTATCCTTTCACGCCATAACCTTATTTCTCTTTCATATTTTTTTCTAAAAAAAATTTCAAATTAGAACAATCAAATGTAGCGACTAAGAAATTAGGGTTACGAAATGAACCCTAATTGCTATAATAGTCGTTTTAGGCAATTCTAGTTTGGAAAATACCCACTGTAGGCGAGATGATCTTGGAATTCTGGGGCGTCGGGTCTATAGATATAGATGTTCAGCAAGCGCATTGAAGAGTCTTCTCGTATTTCGATATCGTAATCCTGCGTATACCTTGAGTAACTTGCTGTGACAGTATAATTCCCTGGCGGTAAGTAGATCTTATAGCCACCTATTCCAGTGGTATGTAATACTTTTGTCAAATTTCCATCTGCGCTTTCGACCGTTATTGTGGCCCAAGGAGCTACTTGTACAACATGTCTTATCTGTATGTAGGCGTTACCAACTAACCATCCACCATATTTTATCGGTGTACCACTGTAACCATAGCTATAATTGGAGTAACGTGCGACAGCCATTGAAGGTAGGAACATAGCGAAATACATAGTCAATATTAGCAGTGCACAAACAAACAATTTATTCTTCATCATTACACCTCTGCTTCCATTGGACTTGAAATCTCAACATATTCTTTCTTGTACAGTTACGTCAATTGTAAGATTCAGTAATGTAAAGTTACAAACAAACCCGATTTTTCTAATGAATGTATGATTGACTAGTGTTTTCTAGATCCGGAAATATTTTTGGCATTTCATCATTATGTTCATCTATGAATCTGCTTACTTGATTGTCAACTAAACCATTTACCACAAACTTAGTTGCGGGATGATTCTCTCCCAATGTATTACTCGTGACCTTGTAAGATATCTCCTGTACCTGACGTTCATCTAGATGACCTAAAGAGTGAAGATACTCATGAAGAAGGATTGTAAATATGTAAGAATTGATTTCTCTAAATGTCTTGCCGGACTTTATTACTGCACCCAGAAGACGACGATTCAGAACAATGGAATTAGATCCAATCTCATGATAGGCCCCAATTTTTTCGGGTAAGCTCGCCAATACTAGCATTAATCCTACTCTAGCTTCGTTAACGATTTTTTTGACAGCTTTCTTTACGAGACTAAAAATCTCTTGAAAGTCTTTGCTCTTATCGAGCATCTCAATATATTCTTGAGATCTGTTCACATGCTCAATCAAATCTAATCATCTAGAATTTTTTTTAGATATTTGTTAGAGTGAACTGTTAAATCCGCTATTTTCAAACAAACATCTTCTGTTACCTCAGGTAACAAAGATACATATTAACTTATCTCATGCACATAATTTCTCAACTAAAACTAAAGTTGAAAATGCTAAACGTGTTGTTTATTGTAATGGTAGTTCAGATGCATGATACGAGCTTCTCACTAGAGGCCCAGAAAAGATTTTTTTAAACCCAAGCTTTTCTGCTTCGATCTTGAAATAATTAAAGGTTTCAGGTTCGACATATTCCTCAACTGGAAGTTTGTTTCGATTAGGTTGCAAATACTGTCCGATTGTGATAATATCTACGTTTCTATCTTTTAGATCTTTGAGAGAGTCAAGTACTTCAAGTTTAGTCTCACCGATACCCACCATTAGAGAGGATTTCGTCCAGATTCGATTATCCAATTTCTTAACTGTCTCAAGAACATTGAGCGAAGCCTCATAGCTAGCCCTTTGGTCTCTAACTTTTTTCTGCAATCTCTTAACAGTCTCGATATTATGCCCAATGACATTAGGTCGAGATGAGACAACACTTTTTAGTGGCTCAATTTTTCCTCCAAAATCTGGTATCAGAAGCTCAACTCTTGATTCTGGAGAGAGTTGCTTGACTGATGACACACACCTAGCGAAATGCTCTGCACCACCATCAGATAGATCATCCCTATCGACGGAGGTAATCACAACATATTTTATTCCTAGCTTCTTCACTGCTTCAGCTAATCGTTCTGGCTCTTGTGGATCTAACAGTGCACCAATTTTTGAGCTCTTGACCGCACAAAAGCTACAGGATCGAGTACAGATATCACCTAAGACCATGAACGTTGCCGTTCTTCTGCTCCAACAATCTGCTGAATTTGGGCAATTTGCTTCTTCACAGACTGAGTGAAGTCCATATGCTCGAAGGTTTCTTGCAATTTCAAAAAAATCTTCAGACTTCTGAATGCCAACTCTTAGCCAATCAGGCTTACGAATCTGTGATGAGCTTTTTCTCGGTGTAGATTTTTGAATATTTG
>JAGLGJ010000052.1 GCA_023144075.1 Candidatus Bathyarchaeota archaeon
TGGTGAGAGCATCCAAAATTGAACCTTGTGTGCAACCATCATTGCAAATAAAATAAGGAGTCACTTAATAATTTAATTGCATACGGGCGTATTCACTTAATTATTTAAGTGGGCCCGCCCGGATTTGAACCGGGGACTTCCACCGATTTCAGATCACAACATGATAGATCATGTGAGGGTGGCGTCCTAACCGCTAGACCACGAGCCCTACATTATATAGGCTCAATGAAGTTGCCTAAGATAGTTTCTCATTTCTACTTAGTTTATTGATTTAGAATTGTGTATAGCTAGCTAAGTCCACACCATCTGAGAATGGCCTATCCTATATTTTAAAGATGAAAAAAGGAGTTAATTAAAGACGGTCATCTAGCGGGATTTGCCTTCTACTAACTCAACCCTTCTTTTCTTTTTCATAAGCCTTGAGACTCTGATTATTCCTATAAGCTCTAGTTTCATCAGTGTCCGATTTACTTCTCTAAAGCTTACATCTCCATAGGAATCTTTCAATTCTTTATGAAGATCTGTGTCGGCTATTGCTCCTTTCTTCTGCAGTATTGTCACTACTTCGGTTTGGAGTGTGTGGGGTGCCCAAACGGTTTCCAATTTTATTTTTCTCCTATGTTACAGGTATTGCAGCTCTTTCACGTGTATATCTTTTTGTAAAGTTTTGATACCATGAGTTCATGTCTGCTGTGATACTTGGTTTGATCTTGCCCATTGATTCTTCAAAGTCGAATAATGTTACTTCGTTTGTTGTTTGGTCTCTTCGTAGGGCATTCATTGCAGCTTCACGGCATATAGCTTCAATATCGGCGCCTGAGTAGCCGGAAGCTGATCTTACTACTTCATCCAAATCAACATCAGCTGAGAGAGGCATTTTTTCAGTATGTATTTTGAACATTTGTTTTATCGTCTTACTGTCCGGAGATGGTACGAATATTAGTCTATCGAATCTTCCAGGCCTAAGTATGGCTGGATCTACTATATCAGGCCTATTTGTGGCTCCTATTACGACGACATTTTCTAGAGATTCTATTCCATCAAGTTCTGTCAGTAATTGGCTGATGACTCGTTCTGATGCCCCAGAGTCGGCGCTGCCCATCCCTCTTTTTGGGGAAACGGCATCTAGCTCATCGAAGAAAATTATTGCAGGCGCTGCGGATCTCCCCTTCCTAAATACTTCTCGGATTGCTTTCTCACTCTCTCCGACCCATTTTGAGAAGATCTCTGGACCTTTTATCGATATGAAATTTGCTTCGCTTTCTGTGGCTACAGCTCTTGCGAGCATGGTTTTGCCGCATCCCGGTGGTCCAAATAGCATTATCCCTTTTGGTGGTTTGATTCCCAATCTTTTGAACATTTCAGGATTATTTATTGGCCATTCTACAGCCTCAACGAGTTCTGATTTCACTCCTTCAAGGCCTCCTACTTCTTTCCAGTGGACTGTTGGCACTTCGATGTAGACTTCACGCATTGCCGTCGGTGTGATTTCTCTGTATGCATTGGTGTAATCTTGCATCATGACTTGCATCTTGTCAAGAATATTTGGGGGAATTCTTTCGTCTTCTAAATTTATTTCTGGTAGATATCTTCTTAGACATTTCATTCCTGCTTCTCTGCATAATGAGGCTACGTCTGCACCGGTGTATCCATGAGTCATATCTGAAAGTTTCTTGAAGTCGACGTCACCTGCCATAGGCATGTTTCTAGTGTGTATTTGTAGAGTTTCAAGTCTTCCTTTTTTACCGGGTACTCCGATCTCTATCTCTCTATCGAAGCGTCCAGGTCGACGTAATGCTGGATCTATTGCGCTAGGTCTGTTTGTTGCTCCTATCACTATGATATTTTCTCTTGAACCCATCCCATCCATAAGTGATAGTAATTGGGCTACTACTCGCCTTTCAACCTCGCCAGTGACATCTTCTCTTTTTGGTGCGATTGCATCCATCTCATCGATGAATATTATGCTTGGCGCCGATTCTTGTGCTTTCTGGAATATTTCCCGGAGTCTTGCTTCAGACTCACCATAGAATTTGGACATGATCTCCGGTCCGGAGATTACATAGAAGTTTGCATCTGACTCGTTTGCAACTGCTTTTGCAAGTAGTGTTTTACCGCATCCTGGTGGACCATATAGGAAGATACCTCTTGGAGGGTCTATTCCTAGTCTCTGGAATAGTTCGGGATGTCTTAGGGGAAGTTCAACCATTTCACGTATTCTTTGTATCTGTCCATGTAGACCTCCAATGTCTTCGTAGGTGACCATTGATATGCCTTTTCGTTGGGGTGCTGGCTCGCTAAGAACTTGGATTATTGTACTTTCTGTTAATCTGACTGCGCCTTTGGGCTTTGTTCTGGTAGCGATCAGTGGCACGGCGCTTCCGAATATTGATAACATTACAGTGTCGCCTTCGACGAATGGCATATCCATAAATCGCCTTTTAACAAAATTCACGAATTCTTCATCTATATTTAGCCGGACATCCGTGGGTGAGAAGATTATGCTCTGGGCTTCTTTAACATCTGCTTTTCTAACATTGATGTATTCATTTAAGGCGACACCGGCGTTACGTCTGAGCAGTCCGTCCATACGGATTGTGTCTTCGCCTTGATCTTCTGTGTATGCAGGCCATACTACTGCTGTTGTGACTTTTTTCCCATGTATTTCCACAAAGTCTCCAGCAGTTGAATTGAGTTTTTTCATGGTTTCGTTGTCTATTCTGACCTTTCCGTGACCTACGTCTCTTTGCCTTGCATCTGCGACTCTTAATTGAATTCCGTCTTTAACCATTTATGCAATCTCCATTTTTAGTGGATTAGGGCCGATAGCCCTGCTAATAGTCATACTCACAACTTTAATAAATATAAATTTGAGTTGATTTTCAGGCTCGGTTTTATTTAGAATATTCAATTTCATTTTTTCTATTATTCCTCCTCGAAATTGTTAATTGACCTTCTTATTCTATCTAGGAAGTGGAGGTATTCCTGCATCAGTATCTCTCCTTGTTTGCTGAGACCGTATACTTGTTCTGAGACTTCTTCTATTAGATTCATTCTTCGGAGAAGGTCGAGGTTCTCGTAAAGTAGCTTTGGATTGATGAATTCTCTCAGGTATCTTTTTTCTCTTGGGCTCTCCAGCATTGCGAATAGCATCATTCTTCTGGCTCGACTCTCGAATAGATCAATGGTTTCTAATGTGTCTTTTAGGAATTCGTCCAGATGATCGATTGTTCCTCTTTCTATTTTCACTCTGTTTCTGAATTGTGGCTTGACTGCACGCTTATATGTTCTGCGGCTGTGCTCGTTGAGTGGGTATACCCATGTTTCCCCAATGTTTGATGATCTGTTTAGTAGTTCAAAGAGTTCTAGAAATGATTCTTGGTCTATTCCGGCTTCACATATAACAGCGGTAAATTTCTCATTTTCTAAACCGCAGATGTCCAGTATTACTTCGAGTTCATCTGGTAGGAACCTGACTTGAGCGTTGACGTATACTTGGTTGATTCCATTGTTGAATAGGTCAATTATGCCATGATATTTTTGAAATCTTTCTAGTTCGGATTCTTCTGAGGCGTTGTTTATCCATTCTTTGAAAGCCTGATAGCTGCTAATGTGTCTTGATTCGGCTTTCTTTGCAGTGGATCCGAGTTGCATGTACATCATATACAGTCCTAGTTACATTCAGTAACTCAGGTAGCGAATATAAATGTTACTTGAAGTAACAAAAAATTTGTTAGTTTAAACTCTCGTAACATTTACGACTTGTATCTCGCTGACACCTTCGGTAGATTTCAATGCTTCCTCAACCTCATCCATCTTACCGCTGATCTCTTCTGGCATCGCAACATTTACAATTAATGCTACTAGACCGAAGGCAATAGGCTCCTCTTTTGATGCTATAATAGGTGCATCTTTTGGCAGCTTTTTTTCTATTTTGGATTTAAGTTCCGATAGATCTGTTGAGGTGTCAGATGGAAATATTTTGATCGATGCTAAGACCTTGGCCATCTATTTGTTCCTCATGGTCCGATGCTTCCGCATTTCGGGCATTTGTAATCTCTACCGAATAGTCTGCACTTTTCGCAACGCCAGACTTCTACGTCACCACAGTTTGGGCAAGGGAACTTTACAGCAGCTTCTCCAGGAATTATTGTTCTAGAACACCAGTTACATTCAGGCATTGCAGTTTTAGTTTCACTCAATTGGTAGACACCGTCTCATACAACATATGAGTTTGCTGAAGAGTTTTCTCCGTCATATATAAGGGCGTAGATTTCTACCCTTATCTTTCCTAGCCTCTACAGCTCTTTTCCGCCAAAGTAGCATCTTTTCTATTAAAGTTTGAGGCGTAATCTTTCTTTATTTACGTTCTATTTACAATTCTTTTGATTCTGATCATATGCTCTTTAATGTGTGCTATTATTCTGAAAGTTTCATCTTTAGAGAAGATTTGAAACCACGTTTAGACTTTTTAATCACAATGGTGAGATCTTTACCTTCCTCTGAGACATCAAGAATTGCATCTCCAAGTTGCTCCACGATAGTCCGTATGTTATTGGCTGATTCTCGATCGTCGGTCAATATTTTCAAGGTTTCGCCAGGATTCATCTTATCCAATGCAACTTTGGTCTTGAGTTGGGGATATGGACAAATTGTACTCCTGACATCCAACACGTTATCTTCTGATAAGTATTCAGCCAGACTAATTCCCTCCAATTAATTCATCGAGATGTCAATTAGCTCATACATTGACAGAAATCCGATGTAAGACTATCTGCTAGACTAGAAACATCATAACATACGCTTGTAAGGATTCTGCCAAGCGCGCGCTTGTGCTCGTGTAGTCTAAGATATATGAAAGTAACTATTATATATAACGATGTTAAGTCACAGTAAGGAATGTCCAACAATCCAAAGAAGATCATGAATGGTGTGATGAAATGAGTGGTGAATGGGTTTGTCCCACATGCTATTGCTCAAACAATGTCTAAAATTAATTCCAATTATTTAAGCAAAACAATTGGTTCATTACAATCTTTGAAAAATAGATTTGAAATTTCGCAGTATAGACTATGGTCTGGTAAAGAATTAGGTGTTGGATATACACCCCTTCGAGAAATTCCTAAAGATATGAATCCTTATGCTAAAAATAACATACACATATTCTACAAACCTGAATATCTAAATCGAGGAGGAAGCGGTAAAGGACGATCAGCCTCGTTTATGCTTTCTCATTACAAGAAATTAGGATTATTAGAGAAAGTCAACAAAATAACTACAGCAGGATTTGGAAATTTCATTAGATCTCTTGCAGAACTGCTCCAAATTGTAAACCCTAACATAGTTTCTGAAGCATACATGGGAAATATTCTAGTAGATGAAAATAGAGACCTTGTAAATCATCTTAAGAATCAAGGAGTTATAATCAATGGTTGCGAAGATAATCGCTGCCCCACCGGGGATATGGATAGAGGAAAGGCCATTGCATACGCCTATTTAAGAGAAGTAATGGATCCTTCCCATACAATCTTTCTAGATCAGCATGGTGTCTTCAAACCGTATGACGGACTTCTAAATGCTGCGGGATACTATCACTCACTAGCTCAAGAGATCCTATATCAAATTCCTGAAACATCAAATCTGTTTTATGTGAATGGAGAAGGAACTCGCGGTAGCTTGGTAGGAGTCGCTACCCGAATTAAAGAAGAAAGACCAAAAGCAGATATTGTCGGACTTAGACAAGAAGAGGACGGCCATCTTTTTGGTTTAAGAAGTAAATCCCAACTGGGAAAATCAGAAACTCTCGGTAACGTTGAAGAACTTTGCAACAACATCTATGAAATACCCGATGAAACAGCGTACTCAACAATGAATAAACTATGGGAATTGAATATTCCAGCGACTCCCAGTGGTGGAAGTTACGTTGCTGGAGCACTAAGAAAAGCTGAGGAATTAAAAAAGAAGGATATGGAAGGAACAATCGTTACGCTGATTTTCGATTCAATTGAATATTACAAAAATATATTGGACATATGGATGCCGAAAATATTAGGTAAGAAATTCGACTATGATACTTTCGAAACTTTAAGGTCGTATGCTTTCAAAGATAGAAGTGAACACATAAAAGAATTAAGGTTAGGCCAAAATAGATTGTTACGTAGGATGGTAGAATCTGAAGCGCACGCTAGATTTTCAGCGTGATTGATAGCCAATCTCCAATATAATGTGCAATAACTATGACAATTAAGGCAATAGCCAAATGTTCTAACATTACTTTCCATCTTCTCGATCTCTGTCCTTTAGAAATATGTAGACTCAAAATACATAATGCAGACAATCCCCAAATCACTGCTACTATAATTGCAGTCTGAAGATCCAACAATAAGACAGGAATCATAAACGACAGAGCAAAGATGAATTTGAAGAAAAATGTTGAGATAGTTGACTGCCAAATCTCTCTATCAGTGTGTTTTCTCTCCGACTCTTCAGACATGTGTATTCCTAAAGCATCAGAAAAAGCGTCAGCAACAGCAATTGTGAGGATTCCTCCAATAACTGCAATTTTCAAGTGTGTCCCAGAACTTAAACCAACCATTAATCCTAGAGTAGTAATTATGCCTGAGGTCATGCCGAAACTAAGTCCTATTCTTAGTGAATGATTTACCATCATGAATCACTATCTAGAATCTTTCTAGTGCAATGAAGATTTCAGCCAAAAGTGTCAAACACTCTTTTAAAGTTCACCTTAACTCATGAAATGAATACTTAGCGCGCGCTCAATCTAAAGCGGGTTTATCGGTGAGGAGAAGGTGAGTGGAAGTGTGCGTGCTTTAGGTTCTATTCTTTTTTCCTACTCCAATGATGATTATGCTCTTAGACATAGGCGCGCACTAAACTTTCCTAATCTGGCGGGAGTAAGTCTCTCTGTGCTTGAACGGTTAGCATCTTCTTTTGTACCCGTATATAGCGCCAGCAATTATCAATATGCCGACTCCAAATACCAGGATTGCCCACCATAGTTTTTCTAGATTTATGCCGTACATCTCATCTGGAATGAAGTAGCCAATGCCCGCGAAGATTATCATTATGCCTATGAATAAGGCAAAGATTGCGCTGCCCTTGGGAAGGTCGAAACATTCGTCTTCCATTCGCTTGTAAGGTTTACTTTGCCCTGTTGTTGATAATTGAGATCCGCATTTGTTACAGAATTCTGATTCATCAGGATTCTCCGCACCACATTTAATGCAACGAGTCATTAGCGCGCGCCTAGATCGATAAGGGTGTGCTTACTTCTCAGCCTCATCTTTAGATTCTGAGTTGCTTATTGATTCGCTTGGTGGTTTTGTTTTTTCTGTCCGATCGATGTAGATTGCGAAAAGTAGCAATGCGAAGAATGT
>JAGLGJ010000053.1 GCA_023144075.1 Candidatus Bathyarchaeota archaeon
CTAATTTCAACGTCTTGAATTGCCCCCCGGCCTGAGCGTGTTTTAAATATCTCATTTTTGATTTTTTGCTCGGCAGCCTTTACGATAAAGCTGTGAACGTCCAAATCATTAGGACAAGCTTCTTCACATCGACCGCAACCAACACAAACATCGTACAAATCATTTAGTAAGCTCAAATCGCCTCCCGCTGCAGCATCAATAGCCTCAGGAATTAACATGTCGTTGGGACAAGATCTTCTACATTCACTACATTTGGTGCATCGTTTTGCTTCAAGAATTAATTCATCTAATTCAGGAAGATTTTTGAATTTCTTTCTCTTTGGGGCAATGCCTAATGAAGTCCTTACTGCTACTTCCCCAACTTTATCTGGATCAAGAATCAATACGCCAAGCGTTTTCCCTTGAATCAAGTCCGCTACAATCTCATCTGTGGGATCTTTTGTTCTATCTTTGAGTCCAAGACAATTCTTTGAGCTTGATGCTATGACTGGGGCTTTGATCTTTTTAGCCTCTTCCAATGCATCAGCTCTAATACATTGTTCATCTACTACTATCACATCAGGTATGCCGCTTCGAATGAATCGTAGTTGCCATGAAATTGGTCCAACTATCTTGGCTTTAGGATCGTATCTGGTTATGTCATGGGCAGTACAGCAGAGTCCACACACTTCTAATTGGCCAGCCAAGTCTTTCTCGCTCATATAATCCATAATTCCAATTGCAGGTGGAACGTTGTGGCCAACTACCATGATTACAGGTTTTGATGAGTCTACAACTCCTAATCCTGTGTCAACTAGGGCTGCTTCAGGGTCACTCTTTGGGAAACCCAATGTTGAGATTTGTGCTAGATCAGCAATTTCTAATGCAACATGATCCATTGTTCCTGCATGGAATACTTTGGATTCGAAATCTAGGTTGCTTCCTTCTTGACCAGTGTGTGTTGATGATAGTAGTTGTATTATTTCGCTTTCCACATAATCTAGTATCTCCTCGATATCGCCTAGATGTCTAGGTTTGATTCCAGTGACAAGTTGAGTAACAGGTGCGATAATGTCGACATTAGTTCCACCGACATCAAGAGTGCTTTTGCGTCCAAATTTTTTAATTAAATATTCTACTAGATGCCGTCCATGTGCGGTATGAGTTGCAGCACCGATACAGCAGGCAATAAGGACGATCCTCGATTGTTGGGCCTCCATATTTAGACCACACGCGCCTCTCTTACCATCTGAGAGGTCACACTTTCCGAATGTGCATAAACAGCATAAATCACAAAATGGCATGTAGAAAGGTTTGTAACGTTCTAAGAGCTTCATGTCCCACTCCCTTAGATCCGTAGATGAAGGGAAGGGTGTTGGTCCAAGAAGTCGGTCAGCTGTTTTTTCGGAAATTCCACCGACTGATAATTTAATGTCTTTCATAAGGCCGAAGCCGGTCTTCATTTCCTTTATATTAAGTTCAATGTTTCTTTTTTTCAACTGGGTATTTCACACCCAAGAAACGTTAGGTCAGTATATTCATGCTCTGATACTTAAAAATCCTTGTATACGATAATGTTCGAACCTACCTACCTACCTAATTAAGATTGATTTACAGTAACATAGCTGTCAAACAAATGTCTAAGGGATCACAAAATATTCTCTAATATCTTTTTAATAGAAATATACGAAGGGGAATCGGATGGTAAATCGAGCAATGATCTACCTTTGATAACGGATGACTCTACATTTTCATCATGTGCTATTTTTCCTAAATATTTAAAACCAGTATCTTCTGCTTGCTTCTTCAGATTTTCAGGGAAATTATATCCGCCTATTAGGTAGAGGTGTTCAAATTTGATTTTAACCTCTTGCATTATTCGTTGGGCTCTTATCAAATGATCAAAAGCTTTTTTTGAAGGATTTAGAATCTCGAAAATATATTCTACCTCTGATGATATTCTTCTGTTTAAATGCTCTAGGCCAGCAGGGGAATCTATCAAAACATTCTGATAGTTTTTCGATAATGTCAAAAGTATTTTTTTTAGGAGATCATTTGGTAGACAGTAACAACCCTCCTTCCATTTAGTTCCAATAGCTATTAGATCGAAGAAATCAGTTTCATGAAGATTCTCGATAATTTGAGGTTCAAGTCTCTCTATTGGTGATGTACCTGAGATGCTACCGCCTTTTTCTTTAAATTCATAAAGAATTTCAGAGATCGTTTTTTTAAGTTCTACTCCCACCATTTCACTTAGATTTTGATCAGGGTCGGCATCAACAAGAAGTAGAGGCGTATTGTTTTTTTCAATAAAGTATTTAGTAAGTAACGCGATGAAACTCGTTTTACCTGTTCCGCCTCTTCCAATTGTAACAATTCTTCTCATTGTGAAACACAACTCTCCATCTTGAAGATTGTTTGATGTAATCTTTTGTTTTATATTCTATTCAAATGAACTTGTAATTGTTAATGCCTATATTTGAAATCAATATCGCTAGTTATTTTGATAGGATGATATGTATTCTGCGATCAGATCTGATATTGAAATCTCAGTTGTCAATTGTAACCCTCTCCAACCTGGTTGAGAATTTATTTCTAAAACTATGGGCGGATCACCTTCTATTATATCAACACCTGCAATTTCACAACCAATCGCACTAGCAGCTTTTATTGCTACTTGCTCTAGATCACCAGATATTTCAATATGTATTGGTTTTGCACCCTTGCTTACATTTGTCTTCCAAGATTTGCCTTTTCTCCTCATGGCAGCTGCTACTTTATTCCCTATTACAAATGCTCGAATATCTGAGGTCCCATGCTCAATATACTCTTGAACATAGAGGATTTGCTTGTTGAATTTTAAAGTTCTAAAAACTCTTTCTGCTACATCAATGTCAGATATTCTTGCGGCGCCTATTCCTCTGGATCCAAAAATTGGTTTGATTATGACATCTGATCCAAAACGTGTAAATGCCGTCATGGCTTCTCTAACGTTTTCAGTTACTATTGTTTGAGGAACTCGGATTCCATATTCAGACATTATCGCTAAAGTATTGTATTTATCAGCTGCCTTCTCTATGGCCAATGGATTATTGATAACTTTCAAATTAGACCTTGATAATTTCTGCAACAGATTTAATCTGAATATTATTTGTTCTAAGGATCCTCTTCCTATTGGTCTGACTAATAATGTGTCAAGATCGCTCAAATCTAAATTTTTAAAACTTGCAGATGGAATCAAACCTACGCGTGCAACAAGATCCTCAAATGTGAAACAAGATGTTTCAAAACCTTGTTTCTTGAAAGATTCCTTAAGCTGATTAGAGCACCAAGCGTTCTCGTTTCGAGTAAGTAAACCAACTTTCATTAATGTAGACCATGTTTTTCTTCATCAACACTCCTATAAATATAATCTACAATCATCTGAAAGACTCGTAAGTTTAGATTATTCATTGTGATGTTAAAACAAGGTTGAACGATTCAAATTGAGGAAATACAGAACCATTGCTCCAAGATCAAGATATTGGAAGCCAAACATAGATTATAAAATGGCTCTACAAAAACTCGTCAAGGATCGAATACGTGATAATGATGTTATAGTAATCTCCGAGAAAGCTATTGCAACGGCTTCTGGTAGAATATGCGACGAATCTAAGTACAAACCTTACTTGTTAGCTAAATTCTTAGCAGTTTTCTGGATGCGTATAGTGTGGGGACATTTTCTAGCACCGTTTTCAAGGATGAGTAAAAACAACATTAGTAGATTACAACAGTATCCATTCAAAGAGGGGTCATCACATAAGCAAGTGACTTTACATTATGCAGGCTTTCTTCAATCACTCCGCCATGGTTCTGAGGGCGGAATTGATGTTAGTAACTTACCTTATGCATATTCTTGCATTCCATTTGTGGATCCAGAAATTATTGCATTGGATATGCGACGTTATATCGAGGAAATTCTAGATAGGAATGTTGATGTGATGATATTGGATTCAGATAAGACATATAGTTTTTTTAGTTTTCATTTATCGCCTAGAAAAAGTTGTTTAAACGGCATTCATTGCTTTGGGGTAATAGCGTTTATATTAGGACGTTTTTTCAAGTTAAAACCGCGTTCAACTCCAATAGCTTTTACAAGAAAAGAGAAGAATCCTGAAGAAGCCCTTCGGATAGCGGCTTTATCTAACAGAGCTCGTGGCGATGGTGCGGGTCGAACAATTTGGGATGTTGCTGAACGTTTCAAAGTTGACTTCACTGGAGTAACTTGGAACATGTTAGAGAATATTCCACATTATCCTGTTGTTATCGTAAGAAAAAGTGCACATGTATAACGAGGAAGCTAGGGGCGGTACCCATTCAGAGTAGCAATGGTTAATGATGAGCAAGTAAGATCTGCCGTTGTTCCTGGATTCAATCTATGACCTCCTGTTCTAAGTCTAATATCTAGAGCTGCAAGTTTTTCTCTTCCCAGCTCTGAAGTCATTCCACCAACTTCGAGTGCTTTGGACACGGCTGTTGATATCTCTTGGGCTCTCACCGAATCAGTTTTTCTGGCAATTAGTGTATCGGGAAACATTGACAATATCTTAAGAAAGGTATGTACTATGGCGGTATTGCAGTTATGATGTTCCTGTATTTGATTGAGAAAATATGGATAGCCTATTTGAAAAGTTATTTTAAAATCATTTGCCCATTCTGATGAAATCGCATCATAATCTGAAGAAATCTGAAATATCTCAAAGAGTGATATTGATGAATTCAATATTTCCCGACGTGAATTTTCTTTTGTTACATCAAATCTATCTGAAGATCCTAAACCCCCGGCATCAGATAATTTGATGGCGTCATAGACAAATATTGCATCTTCAGGTGTTGTTGAATGTGTTATTTTACTTAATGAGCTCTTTAAATTATTCACGCTTTTTGATGTTTTTAACCAAGTTAAACCTGCGGCAGCAGAAATTGGAACTAAAAGTAGTATCGAGCCAAGAATAGTGTTTCCGCCATGCTGCCATTGCATCATAGAGGATGTGGCTTTGTAAATGATTCTACCTAGTTCAATTTGTTTATAGTCTATATCTCCTGATGCTACTAGCATACCTTGTTTGGTTGCTTCTCTTATGGCCTGACCTACAGCTATTGATGAGGCTAGAAAGTGTTCATATTTTGTATCTTCAAAATCTGCTGTTCGATGTATGTTTCCAGGTTTTGGATATGCACTTGATTCCAAGAGTAATGCAAGTTGCGAACAGCCAGAGACATATTCTATAATGTTCGTAGAGTTAAGATCCATAATCTATTTCATCAGTATATGTTATCTTATAGTCTTGTCGATAGAACCCTTGACAAAATTTGATTAGAAGAGCAAGTTCAAAATAAGAATTTTAAAACAAACATGTAATGAATCATAGTGTATGTCAAAGAAAATACTCTCCGGATGTCATTAATTTACTAATTCATGTTTACAGCTGGGCATTATAGTTCAATAGCTCTGTGCATTAGTTTCTATGTAAAAGCTTATCGAAAGATATGTAATCGTGTACCACACTAAAATAATCCATATGGAGGAAGAGCTTATCCCCAGAAAAGATTTTAGAGATCGTGATTTCATAGAAACAAACGATGGCCTATTTTTTACAGTCGTAGGTTATGTTCATCCAAATGAAAAGATCCTTGCATATCTGAAATATTACCCCAGATCTGGCGGTAAATGGTCTCGTTCAGGCAGTAATTATGAGAGGGCTATAAAATTCTATGATATCCCTCATCTTAAAGAAACCTTAAAGATACTCGAAAAAAATTGGCCAAAATACTTGTACAAAGATGAATTACTAAACATATCTTTTAGTGCTGTTCCGAAAGACTTGATCCATGTCCATTATAAGCCTGAAGAGAAATTAGGTAAACTGCTTAATTCTTCAAAATTGGATCCGCTCCAAAGAAAAACAATTGATGTTGCCACAATTCTATCTAAAAAAAGTGGTATCAAGCTTCAAAATTTTGGGATATCTGGTTCAGTACTAATTGACCTACATCAAACAAGCTTCTCTGATATTGATCTCATTACTTATGGGAAGAAACATGGTTGGATGGTTAGAGAGGCACTTTTAAGCCTTATTCGTTCAGGGAGGTCTAAAATAGAGCCCTTTCCTAAAAATGAAGTACCGACACCTTCTAGAAAAAAAAGACTTAGTTTGATGAATAAAATGCAACTCAAATTGTTTTATGATCGGAAATGGAATCGTGGAGTTATCGATGGGACTCCTTTCTCTGTAAATCCAGTTCTTACACCTAATGATATTCAAGGAATGTATGGAGAATATGGTTGTGAACCTTTGGGAATAGTGGAAGCTGAAGCAACAGTGACTGATTCTTCAGAGAGCATATTTGTTCCTGCAAGATATCTTGTATCAGCTGTAAAACTCAATAAAAATGTGAAAATTAATGATGTTAAAGAGGTAATCAGTTATGATAGGGACTACGGTGACATAGCTTATGATGGGGAAAAAATTCTAATTCGTGGTAAATTAGAAAGAGTTGAATGCCTACATTATGGAACTACATACTATAGGATAGTGATAGGATCAATTGAAGGCGAAGGAACTGATTATATCAAAATTGCTTCCTAAATGAAAAAACATGTTTTATTGACACGCGCCAGTAGTAACAGCTTTAAGGAAGTATGCTTTTCACTCCAGCAATAAAGGAACAGACTATCAATTAATAATTGATAACCGTAAGACAAACGTGAAGAATGATGAATGAAATTCTAAAACTACAAACAAATCCTAAATTTTCGAAATTGATGAGTTTAATCTCTACGTGCATGATATATGGTAGTCTAGTAGCACCAAATGTTGTGGCATTGTTAGCTGGATGGGTTTTTCTATTCTCTAAGAAGAATACGTAATTAGTCATTCGTTATTTTTACGTCCTTGTTGCTGATTCTTAGTGCAAGATCAAATTGGTGAAGTGCACTTACAAATCTGTCAGAAAGTTGTTAATAACATAAAGTCAAACATATGTTAGTGTATAGCTCTTATACGTGATATTTCATGAGGACCTCTGATGAGAATAAGCCATACAAGAATTTGTGGGTTCTCAAGACTGACAACATGATACCCAATTTAACATGGTATTGGTGGTGGTGGCTATTTTTTGTCAGGGATCCAGATAGACCTGCTAGAACCAAACAATTGATGATCCTGTGGTCAACTAAGTATACGAAGAACATCAAGATAATGGATAGGAAATGGTCTGTAAAACAATTGCCCACATGGGAGGGTAAAATGCTGAAATTCAACGGTATGACCGCTGCCTGGTGGTATGACAATCAAAAGATGTATGATCCCCTACTGTTGGAGGAGATGGACTTT
>JAGLGJ010000054.1 GCA_023144075.1 Candidatus Bathyarchaeota archaeon
ATAATCAGGTAATCGGCTAATGCTATGACTGAGCCCACGCCTAATGATAGTTCACGAGTATCTCTAGAGTTAAATTCTTCTATTGTTTTGGGATCATCGCCTCTTCCTCGATAGGTAAGACGTTGGAATCTTTGCTTAGGATTGGCATGAATAGCTAACAAGGTAACTTCAAAATTATTTATTAACGATTCAAGTTCATCAATACTACGTAATCCTTCAACTATAACTATTTTTGATTTGGTGTCCAAGATTCTAGACAAAAGCCTCTTGATCATTACACTAGGGCCTTCATCTTTTCTCATCTGAACCATCAGATTGCCAAAGTTTTCTGGTGTAGCAACAATTTTTCTCATTTTTGCTTCTTCTCTTAGAACATCACCGCATACGAATACAGGGATACCAAGTTTTTTTGCAGTATTTGATGCAACTGCCTTACCGGCACCAGACATTCCAGCAATGCCGATAACTGTTTTAACGCTTTTCAAAAAACCCAGATCCTTATATTATTTTGATTAATCAAGTCCTCTTTAAGCCCACTCTTAAATTGTGTATGCATTACTATTTGTATTGATATAAATTGGAGAAGATCAGAGCTTTTATAGCCGTAGATATTGAGAGCGAGGAGTTTCGAAGCCAAATCCTCGAATTACAGAAGAGGATTATCGATATTGGTGCAGACATAAAACCTGTTGTACCCGAAAACATACATTTGACTTTGCGTTTTCTTGGAGAGATAGAAACAACTCTTATGGAAAAAATCGTTGATATAATGAAACTTGTTGAATTTCAACCATTTGAGATTCAATTCAAGGGTGCTGGTGCGTTCCCAAGTACGAAAAAAATCAACGTGATATGGGTTGGTTTAATCCTTGGACAAGAAGAGTTGTCAAGAATCTCAAGATCATTAGAATCACAATTCAGAAAGCTGGGTATCTCAGAAGATAAAAAAGGATTTAGTCCTCACGTAACCATTGCACGTGTAAGAAGTGGCCGCAATAGGGATGCAATAGCAGATTTACTCTATAAATCCAAAGAGAAGGCTTACGGTTCAATGATAGCCCAAGCTATTAGACTCAAGAAGAGTGTTTTAACTCCTCAAGGACCAATTTATTCTACAATATTTGAGGTAAAATCTTGAAAACTGAAACTGATAGAACCCTCAGCAAAGTACTTGAAAAGATTGTGCCCCAAAAGTCAGAAAGAAATAGTGTTGAAAATCTCGCTAAAAAGATAATGAGCAAAGTTGTAGATGCATCGTATAACTCATCTTTGAATGCAAAAGTCAGCCTTGAAGGGTCAGTTGCAAAAGATACTTGGCTCTCAGAAGAAGCGGACATAGACATATTTCTTCAAATAGATAGCAAACTGGAAAGAAAAGAACTTGAAACTACGTGTATGGAAGTTGCAAGACAAGCCATAAAGGGCTATGAACCAATCGAACGCTTCACCGAACATCCTTATATTGAGACTCTTATCGGGAAAACAAGAGTCAACATAGTACCATGTTACCGTGTAGAGAAAGGAAAATGGAAAAGCGCTACCGACCGGACCCCATATCATACCGCATACGTAAAAAACCATCTCGACAATAAGTTAAGAAATGAAATTAGACTTCTGAAGAAATTCATGAAAGGCATTGGGACCTATGGTGCTGAAATTCGTGTAGGAGGATTCAGTGGAATGTTGTGTGAAACGCTCATACTGTTCTACAAGTCTTTTAATGAAACAATTCAAGCCGCAACATCATGGAAAGAGAGAACAGTGGTAGATCTAGAGAAACATTATGAGAGAGATTTCGAAGAAGTTTTGGATTTATTCGACCAATCTTTGATTGTAATTGATCCGATTGATGAGAATAGAAATGTTTCTGCCGCAGTCACCGAGAAGAAACTCTGGGAATTTGTCTCCGCTTCAAGACTATTTTTAAAAAAACCTGACACGACATTCTTTTTCCCCCCTCGAGTTAAGAGATTGAATCGAAGACAATTTCAAAACATTTTATCCAAGAGGGGAACAAATTTTATAGGAGTTCAAATCGCCAATATTGATGTTCCTGTTGACGTTATATGGAGCCAGATCTATAAAGCAGAAAAATCAATCATCAACTTACTACGCTCACATGGATTCTCTGTCTTGCGAACATTTTCATTCAGCAATGAAAAAGATCTTAACATAATTATTGTTGAATTAGAAAACCGAATTCTATCAAAAACCATGAAGCATTTGGGGCCTCCTGTTGAGAAGAGAACTGAATCAGAAAAATTCCTATTAACACATTTGCGAAATAAAGATACGATATCAGGACCATGGATCGAAAAAAACAGATGGGTGACTCATAAAAAGAGAGAACATATTGATGCTAAACAAATCATAAGGGAAAATCTTTCTAATGGAGGAAGAAAAATCGGCATACCCAATCTAATAGCGAATCAAATAGTTAAAAATAGATTTAGAATATTGGTTGATAATGAAATCCAAAGATTTTTTAATATTCCAGAATTTTCGTCGTTTCTTCATTCTCATCTAAAAGGAAAACCAAGTTGGCTTGAAAACTCTCTAGAATAATCGAACATAACTGTGTGGGATGAATTTCCTGTGTCGATTCTATCAGACTTACCAAAGGAAATTATTTGTTATCCAAAACCTGATGAACAAGAGAAAGCCCGACGAATAAAAGAGCTTCAAAGTATCGGTGTGAAAAATGTTCGATTAGAGGGCTTAAAAAAAATCTATGGTCATCAAGTTATTGGAAAAGGGTGTGTCAGCATAGCTGTTCTTGCAGATACTGCATCTGGACTGGCAATTCTTAAGATAAGAAGAATGGATGCAGATCGATTAGACATGTTTCATGAAGTTCAAATGTTGAATTTCGCCAATTCCTCTTCACTCGGACCGAGACTATTCCTCTACTCAAAAAATTTTATTCTAATGGAGTATATTGCTGGATCCTTAATTAGCGAATGGCTTAACAATGTAAGATCATTTCGTCTTACGAAAGTAAAGGCTGTACTCAAGGACATATTAACTCAATGTTACAAAATGGATAATATACATCTTGATCATGGTGAGTTGAGTAATGCTTCGAAACATGTGATAATCAGAGACTCTGATTGGAAACCGATCATAATAGATTTCGAATCTGCTAGCAGAAATAGGCGTCCTAATAACTTGACATCTATTTGTCATTTTATTTTCAAAAATAAAGAATTGTCTGATATGATGCAACTATCTATGGACTCAATTGCCAGTAATGATTCCAATAAAATTCTTAGAGATTATAAAAAAATCCCTTCAAAAAGTATATTCAATCAAATACTGCAAAAATACAAATTAAATTAAACAGAACATTTGATTTTGATGGATCCAATATAACATATAAGGGGAGAGTATAAATTCACATTGAAGTAGTGCAACCAAATTGAAAAAGAAGCGATCAAGAAAAGACATGTATCAATCACAAATGTTTGGAAACTCTCGAGTATCAATATCCATTCCAAATGATATACTGAGAGATGTAATAGAGCTAGCTAGACAGAAAAAAACATCTAGGTCCATAATTCTAAACGAATCAACCCGATTGGGATTTAGAGAAATGGCTGTCAGATTCGCGCTTGAAGAATATCAACGTGGTCATATATCTGTCGGTCGTGCAGCCGAAATTTCGGGATTAGGATTAGCAGAGTTCATGGAAGAAATGAGAAAGCGCGGAATAGCTCCAAGATACGAAGAAGAATCATCGACGAAAGAGATGGCGGATGAATGATAGCAATCCCAGATATGCAAGTAGCAATTCTACTCCTGAAACACAATAAATTTGGACTTCTCAATTTTTCATATGAAAAAATAATGATTCCAACAGCATATATTGCAGAAATCACTGGCGGAAATTTTGATACCCCAATTTCAGAAGGATGGCTAGAAATCTTTGACCCTGATTTAGAGCATTTGATGCATACTGATCGAATCGAATCTAAAACAGGCATAAAACTTTCGATATGCGAGGAGTCATGTGTGGCTTTGGCTATTCAAAACAAAGCCATAGTCTTGACAGAAGACAGGGAAATCAATACTGTAGCGAAACTCCTTGAGTTAAAAGTTGAGGGCTTATCTCAAATCATTATCAGAGCATACAAGTCCAACAAAATATCAAAAGAAGATGGTGTCAGATTTCTAAGAGAGATCTATGGTAGCGTTTCACCAATTGTTACAAGATACATTAACCTTGAAGAACAGTTAATAAAATCTCTTTAAGTTTGATTTTTAATTACAGTACAAGGTCATTGCTTCAGATATTCTATCATTTCCTCGTCAAGTTCAAACCAATCGGCTATTAATTTTGCGTCTCTCGATTTGTTATCGAATATTTGTTTGATATAGGGTATAAAATATTTAATTGATCTACCTGTTGATAGGTGACTTTTTGCGGCTATTTTCCTTCCTATTGAAGTCCGCAAAGCTTTTTCTCTTCTGGCCTTTGCTCTCATTTTTATCCGTTCGGGGAATCGCATTTTTACCCATCCAGGTTTAGTATGTTCTCTGCTCATTGCGACACCTGCTGTCATAAAGTCCAGAGCGTAAGAGAGCAGCCGCCAATTTTGTGTTTGCCTTATTCTTTTTAGGAATAGATCTGCTTTTGCTAGTGCTTGAAGTGCTTTAGCTCTATCTCTTGGATCCGATAACTGTGTTGGAGCATTTTCATATATCCATTCAAATAGCATCTCATAGTCTACTTCGGATAGCTCTATGGCTTTTCTAGCCCAACTGCAGGTCTTAGCTTTGAAAACATTTCCTAATACTTCAAAGATGTTTGACTTCCGATCTCGCCATCCAAGCGAAGTGACATCATCGTAAGAAATTTTTTTCTTTCCAGTTGATAGAGTCTGTAGGTCATTGATGATTGAACGCATATCACCTTCGTTTCTTTCGACAAGGAATTTTAGAGCTCTATCGTCTATCTCTAGACTTTCCTTTTCACATATTTTCTTCAAGTAGGGTATAGAATCTCGAAGTCCGAGTTTCTTGAATTGGATCATTAAGCAAGTATTGCGTAGAGGCGCCAATCGTGGGTTCCAAGGATCGTTTGCTGTCAGTATAATGGGCCATTTTGTTTTTTTTATTGCGGAAATAATGGCTTCGACGGCTCCTCTATCCGCTCTAGAATCAATTCCGTCAACCTCGTCTAAAAGTATCAACCTTTTTTTTCCTAAAAGGCTACTCTGTCCTGCGGCTGTTCCTACAATTCTTCCGATTGAGGCGGTTGTTCTCTTGTCACTGGCATTCATTTCCACAAGATCGAAATTCAAATCTTGTGATGCTGCCTCAGCTGTAACGGTTTTACCAGTTCCGGCGGGTCCATGCAATAGTACTGCTTTCTTTTTCGGAATTCCTTTTTCCCAAGAGGAAAGCCATTTTCTAAATGATATTATAGGTTCTTTATTACCTGCTATATCGTCCAGATGTCGAGGCCGATATTTGTTCTGAGTCCAAGGTATTCCATAAGTCGCCATAATTTGGCGCCCACTTTTATGTGTTAAAGCTTCTAACACAGCATTCAGACTATTAAAATTCGTTCTTTTCTAATTTTTTCTACAAGTATTTCTCAAAGAAATCTTGTCCCACTTCTGGTAGCGGTATACCGGTTGCCTTTGAGGCTCTTTCCGTCAAGGCGATCAGGTCATCTCTATCAATTAATTCTAGTTTCCATTTTCTTGCGCCAGCCATTAGTTGTTGCAGGCCGACTTTTACACGTTCATTCATGTATCCATAGAGTCCGATCGCTTCCCACGGTATTTCCTTGAATCTCTCATTATACTTGGCCTTAAGTTCAGGTGCACATATGAAGAATTTCTCAGGGGCATCTCCATACTTTTGTGAGAATGATTTTGGAAGTGCTTTTCTTTCAGCAAGACTTGTAAAGTGTGAAGACTTCATCACTGCTGTTAGTGGAGATCTTCCGAACAATATTGCTTTTACATAAGGGCCGTTCCCAAAATTACTAAGCGCCATAGATTTGAACGTTTGACTTTCATCAATGAATCCGCCTGCCATAACCAAATCAGGAACATGTTTGCCTTTTTTCTTTAAAATTTCTGCGCATCTCAAAACTTGGCTTTCAAGATATACTGTTGGAGTACTCATTTCATCCATCATTGGAACAGGACTCATACCAGTACCACCACCTGCACCATCAAAGGTTACGTAATCAATCTTTGCTTCGGAGGCTACTTTCATAGTGAAAGCCACTGCTGCGGGTCTATATGCACCAGTCTTCAAGCTTACATACTTGGCACCTTGGTTCCTCAACCACTCAATATCTTCCACAAATCCCCTCTCTGTTGGCATACCTACCCTACTATGCCTCTCAAAGCTTTGGAAAGTTCCATCTTTGAAGGCTTCTTGTACATTCTTATCGTCTGGATCTGGAATCACAATATATCCCCGTTTCTTCAGCAAGCGAGCCTTTTCAATGTTTCTAATCCTAACTTCCCCACCGATAGCTTTGGCTCCCTGACCCCACTTTCTCTCAATGATGTTTACCCCCAGCTTTGACAATGCATATGTGTCCACACCCAGCCTTTGGTCTTCCACATTTGTTTGCACCACTATGTCACCATGTTTTCCATCCCAGAACTCTCTGTACTTTTCAACCCTGTGCTGCAGGTCCTCCGAATGGACAACTCTCCCTCCTGTAATCCTTGATGCGGGGTCCATCCCACATACGTTCTCTCCGATAACTTGTATGGTTCCTGCTAATGCTGCACCTACTGCAAGGGAATCCCAGTTCTTCTTGGCTACAGCTGTCGATCCCAGACCAGCGGTTAACACTGGTATTTTGAGCGGAACATCTCCGACTTTCGTTGTTACGTCTACAGCTTCAAATATCGCTTTGTCCGGATCTGCTTCTATTCCCTTTGCTCCCCGGACGTCCACCAAAATCTGAAAATGGCTCCAATCAAGCGCATAATCTTTATTTGATGAGGATGTACTTTCGCTAAATACCTCTGGAGAAGGATAGAGAACTTCTCTTCCCCTGAACGCAGACAGCCCAATTTCACAGAGCGTTTGACAATCCCTTATGCAGATTGGGCACATTCCAGAAGTCGGA
>JAGLGJ010000055.1 GCA_023144075.1 Candidatus Bathyarchaeota archaeon
CATAATAAGTCACTTTCAGTGATCTACATGTTTTGCCTACATAGGCCATGTTTGCAATGTACATTGCATATACGATTTTGTTGAAATATATATCTTGTGCAATCAAAATTGCACTTACCTAAAATACGTTACTCGCGATAAACTTGACCTTCATTCAAGCAAGCATGATTATGCGCACTTAAGACTAAGTGAGAAAAAAACTATGTTAGTTTTGAATATAAAAAATAAGAAACAAATTCAAATTAATCTAGTCAAAATCTGAGTCTCAACAAATTATTTCTAAATTCTAGGAACATAATTTAGTGGTGCACCAGCAGGGATGATTGACTTTTTTTTCATTTCCCTTGAATCCCTTTGGCAATGACCGATGTGTGCCGTTACCCAAGACCGTAAATATGAATAGTTCACGGTTTTACACGTCTTTGGATCGACAGCTAGATTGACAACCTTCAGAAATACTAGTGGAAGAGCTGGATCAAAAAAGTACCGTTAGTCTACAAACTTGACTTTACAATTCTGTCATTTGACGCCGCGAAGTCGTTCGCCTACCCAGTAAAGGAAGGCATCAAGGTTTGGTTGATCTTTGTTAACCTAGGAAAAAATACTTCGAACTAGTTAACATGGGTAAATTATAATCGAACCCTAACTCCAATAAATTGAATGGATCCAAAACAATCCAAAAAATTGGAGTGCCTAAAAACGAATTCGAGATTTAGTCTTGTTCTTCTTCTCTTTCTTCTTTTTGCTCTTTACTCGATAAAGCCCATGCCATGAAGGCCACTCCCATACCAATTCCGACAACCATCAACAGAATCCAGTAGGTTAAAGTCAACATGGAACACATCTTTATTCATTGATTAATAGTAAACGAATTAAAATATCTTTATAAAAAAATCAAAGTATGTTGACGCATTAAATTATTGCACTCTTAAATCGTATTTATACCTATCCAATTTTTTGGAACATCAAGTAATCATTCGATAAATTGGATCATCCAATTAATAACATTTCGTTTGTAAAAATGTGGCAGGATTTTAATTATACAAATGGTATCCTTATTGGTAAAGTAATTAGTATACCAATTATTAAAATAGTTTAAAGGACAACCATTTTCTTCAATAACAGTGATTTACTCCAATTTATTGGACACTATGTAATCACATAGAATTTTCTAAATGGAAGGATCATTCTTCTAGTATTTTTCCTTCTTTATCAATTACTCCAGAAAGGATACGACTTACAGAAATAGGCAGCCCATCTTTAGCCAACATGAAATCAACAACATATATACGGAGTGGCTCGAATTTTTTTTTGGCACGAACATTATTTATCTCTAAAGCCCTCTTCATAGTTTCACGACTTGTCACTATGCCATCTATCTTCGCATCATCTATTGTGGGCCCATAAGGATCTTTTAGAGGAATGATTTCTACTCTGTCCGACATTCCGATGTTTGAAAGAAAAATGACCAGATTTTCATATCTTTTATCGTATTTACTGATGGCATGTTTTTTTTGTTTTCTGGCTACGAACTCATCACTTGTTAGACCAATTACTATCCTATCACCTAGTTGCAAAGCCTTTGAAAGTAGTTTACGATGGCCTTTATGCAATATTTCGAAAGTTCCACCTAATGCAACTATCCGCATTTTTTGTTTTTCACCAGTCATAGATACAGCCCATCACTTGCAAAAGTTCAAGAGAATCGAAACATCTAACTCTTAATATTAGATCATGATAAGATACATTTTCCACTCTTTAACCTACTTGAATTTTATCATATTTGGTGGTGAAGAATATTGCATATAGTAGTTGGCATAACAGGAGCCAGTGGCGCAATATATGCATGGAGATTTCTTGAAGTTCTAAAAGAGAGAGGAATAGATGTATCAATCATAATTACAAATCCAGCACAAGAAATCTTTGAACTCGAACTTTCGAAAAAGCCTGAAGACGTCCTAAGTATGGCAAAACAGCATTATGATATTGATGATTTTTCTTCTCCACTTGCTAGTGGGTCATATCAATTCGATGCAATGGTCATTGTTCCATGTTCGATGGCTTCAGTAGGAGCTATAGCAAGTGGAAATTCCAGAAACTTATTGTTAAGAGCTGCAGACATATGCCTGAAAGAGGGGCGACCCCTAATCATAGTTACTCGAGAAACACCTTTGAATTCAATTCATCTTGAAAATCTCTTGAAATTGAGCCGTATGGGTGCCGCAATCATTCCTGCAAGTCCAGGATTCTATCACAAGCCAAAAACCATACTAGACCTTGTAGACTTTATCATCGGCAGAATACTTCTGAGACTTGGCCTAAAACAAGATCTATTTAATCCCTGGGGAAAAGATCTATCTTAATATCTGAATATCTAATATCGACTTGATAAGTGAAAAAGTTAATGGCAGACCTTAGGTCATTCATCCAAGAGTTACAGAGAGAAGAAGAACTGATAGAAATCGACAAGACAATAGATACAAAATTTCAGGCATCATCACTGATCAAAAAACATGATGGTAAAAAAGCTATTTTATTCAAAACTGAGAAGAAAAACAGAATTGTTTCAGGAATATGTGGAACAAAGAAGAAATTGTCATTAGCCCTGGGGATGCCCATAGAGAAAACAAGGCCATTCATAATGGAAGCCATTAATACCCCACAAAATCCAGAACCAGATGGCGCCCTTGAAGCAAAAGAACAATTGTCGAACCTTAATGAATTACCAATTCTAACACATTTCGATAGAGACGGTGGACCATTCATAACCTCTGCCATAGTATCTGCAAAAATACCAGGTGAGAATAAGGAGAATATCTCATTTCATCGTTTCATGGTCATTGACAACCAACACATGGCAATAAGAATCGTTCCACGGCACCTCTACAGAATTTGCAAAATTGCCAGAGATTCAGGTCAAAAAACACTAGATATTGGAATAGCGATAGGCCTACATCCAGCTATTCTTATTGCAGCTGCGTGTCCTGCACAATTCGGCACAAGCGAATACGGGATTGCTAATAGATTTCTAAACGGTGAACTGAAAACAGCCAGATGCAAAACCATTGAGGCAAATGTTCCAGCAGACTCAGAAATTGTTATTGAAGGTAAAATTCTTCTCGATAAAAACGTTGATGAAGGCCCCTTTGTAGATATGACAGGAACATATGATATCATCCGAAAACAACCTTTAGTAAAAGTGGAAAATATTTTTTGTAGAAAAGACTTCATTTATCATGCGCTACTTCCTTCTGGCATGGAACATGGATTACTTATGGGCATGCCTCAAGAATCTAAAATTGCTGAAACTGTCGCAGGAGTTGTTCCAAAAATCAAAGATGTGAATCTAACTCCTGGAGGTTGCCACTGGCTCCATGCAGTAGTTTCAATTGAAAAACAAACAGAAGGAGATGCCAAAAATGCGATTCTTGCAGCATTTGCAGGTCATCCGTCACTTAAACAAGCAATAATCGTCGATGCAGACATTGATGTAAATGATATGAAAGATGTTGAATGGGCAATAGCTACTCGATTCCAAGGAGACCGAGGATTGGTAATGATAAAGAATGCTAGAGGTTCAAGTCTAGACCCATCAGGAGATCAAGAGTTAAACCTTACAACCAAGATCGGAATCGACGCTACAATGACCTTTCTTAGGAAAAAAGGGGATTTTGAAAAAGCGAAAATCCCCCTCAATCACGAAGCGTGAAAGCAAGACATTGTATCTCACAACAGAAGAAGAAAAAATTCTCAACCGAGAGTCAGGTGAAGCTGCAGCCACCGCAATGAGATTACTTGTGACTATGGGTGAGATCTTTGATGCTGACAGATTAATACCAATAATAAGTGCACAAATATCCGGAATATCCTATAAAACAATTGGAGACGCAGGGTTAGAATTCATTCAAGATTTCTCTAGATTAGGAGCTAAAACCTCCGTCTATGCGTCTATGAATCCCGCAGGGATGGATCTAGATCATTGGAAAGAAATCGGAATTCCTGAAGATTTCGCTATAAATCAAAAAAAGATAATTTCAGCATTAAATGAAATTGGTGTAAAGTCGACATGCACATGTACACCATATCTGCTAGAAAGAATTCCAAATTACGGAGATCACTTAGCGTGGGCGGAGTCGTCAGCAGTAATATATGCAAATTCAGTTTTAGGAGCGATGACGAATCGTGAAGGAGGACCCATTGCACTTGCAAGCGCTATCATAGGGAAAACGCCACTATATGGATTCCACATTAAAAATAATAGAAGACCTACTCTTTCCATCGATGTTCAATGTGAACTAAAAAACGAACTTGACTTCAGCCTCTTAGGTTTTTACATAGGAAAAAAAGCGAGTGAAGAGATACCATTTATAAATTTACCAACTAACCTCATCAACAATACGTGTCTTAAAGCATTAGGAGCAGCGATGGCAACTTCAGGAGGACAGGCAATCTATCACATCAAAGACATTACACCAGAGTCCAAAGATTTCAAAGAGGATAAACTAAAAGAAAAAATAACTGTCGAACGTTACGAACTCAATAAAACAAAAGAATCATTATCACAAGAACTTGATCCTGACATTGTCTTTATAGGATGCCCTCATTGCAACATAGAAGAAATCGAAGAAATTTCAAAAATCTCTAGAGAGACACGACTTGTTAGGAAACTATATGTATGTACATCAAGACACGTTTGGAAAACTGCTAATTCGAAAGGTTACATAGATGAAATTGAAAAGGCTGGTGGAAGAGTAGTAAAGGACACTTGTATGGTTGTAACTCCTCTTGAGAGAATGGGAATAAGTCGAGTTTTGACTAATTCTTCCAAGGCCGCTAATTATCTGCCCACATTATGCAAATCAAAGGTATACCTTAGAGATCTAAAAGGCTGTATGAAATATGCGATCGATGGAAATTGAGATCAAAGGAAGAGGCCTCATTCATGGCATTGCCGAAGGAGAGGCCTTGGTAACTAGTCAACCAATCTCTTTCTTAGGCGGCGTGGATCCTAAGACTGGGTTAATTATAGAAAAAGGTCATGAACTTGAGGGTTCCAATATTTCAAAGAAGATACTGATATTCCCCCATGGTAAAGGAAGCACAGTCGGATCTTATACATTGTTCGCAATGGCAAAGAATGGAACTAAACCCGCCGGAATAATAAATCATAAAACTGAACCAATAATAGCAGCTGGTTGCGCCATTGCTAAAATTCCATTGATCGACAATCTAGAGATTGATCCAATAAAGCAAATAGATAACGGAGATTTTGTAATAATTAACTCATCAGAAGGCCTAATAAAGTTCAATAAAAAAGAGACATAAACGAGAGATCTTTCAATAGTCACAATCGATAATTATTTCATTAGGAAATTTTTTCCTTTAATTAATCGAGATGAATGCTAGATGAATGTTTAAAAAAATATAATAATTTTTCAATTCTCAAACGTATTAACTGCAATCATCATCATTTTATTCAACATGTTAGTTTCATTGGGATTCTTTCGTGGAGCTGAATGTTGCAACTGTGACCGCCATATCATTGATAATCATCGTAATTATTATTCTGATTACTATCTTGACTGAAAGAAAAAAATTCTAATTTTGTTTTTCTCTAAAAGCTATTTGAAAACAGCGATATGGCCTCACAAACATCATAAAAAGTATGGTAGCCCGGGGGAGAATTTCGAAAAGTCATCTTTTTTTCGAACTCCCGTCGACGGGTTTCTTCTCCTTAGAGGAGGATCCAGAGCCCGCTATCCTTAATCGTGTCTGACCACATATTGACCGCTAGACGACCGGGCTAGCCGCCGTCTCAATCGACGGTTGCAACTTGAATTCAAGGATTAAATCTTTAAGCTTTGCATTTTGTTTGATAGTTTACTAAAATTTGAGGTTATTCTTACTTGATGGTTTTACGTAAATATTGGATGATGCGATATTCTTATATATAAGTAACCTTTATATATTAGTTAAGTTGAGCAGAAGGGTCGTCTCGGCTAAGACCGGTTAAGTTCTATAAAAAGCGGTTTGTTAACGCTCGAGATGATATGCTCGAACATGAATTGAGGTAAATAATATTGCCAACTCGTGAAAAAAAACCAATTAAACTTACAAATTGTCCAGAATGCAATAGTAGAGATCTTATTGAAGATTATGATCAGGGCGAGATAGTATGTCATGAATGCGGCTTGGTCCTTACAGAGCAAACATTGAATCAAGGACCAGAATGGCGAGCATTCACACAAGAAGAAAGGAATTCACGTGGAAGAGTAGGTGTACCAATTTCATTTTCAGTTCACGATAAAGGATTATCAACTGTTATTGACCGTGTAAATCGGGATGCTTACGGAAGACAACTACCACTCAACACACGTCTTGAAATGCTAAGACTTAGAAAATGGCAAATTAGAACACGAATTCACTCATCGGTAGACAGAAATCTTGCTCAAGCAATGGCAGAATTAGATAGACTAACCGATAGATTACATATTCCAAATTCTGTAAAAGAACGAGCTGCAGTGATCTATAGAAAAGCACTTGAAAACGGACTTGTAAGAGGTCGCTCGATAGTAGCGATAGCCGCAGCTTCACTTTACGCAGCATGCAGAGCTACAGAAACACCTAGAACTCTAAAGGAAGTAGCAGCTGATAGTAGGATAAAGAAAAAAGATGTTGCCCGATGTTATAGGTTACTACTTCGTGAACTTGATATAAAAATGCCTGTAGAAGATCCAGTAAGATGTGTATCAAAAATTGCTTCCAAAGCCGATATTTCAATGAAAACTCAAAGAGGAGCAATAAAGATCCTTAAAGAAGCACAGAGAATGGGAATCGCAGCCGGAAAAGATCCAATGGGTCTCGCTGCAGCAGCACTCTATGTTTCATGCGTATTAGAGGGTGAAAAGAAAACGCAAAAAGACATAGCTGAAGTCGCCAACGTTACAGAAGTTACTGTGAGAAACAGATACAAAGGACTTAAAGAAGCTCTGGGATTAAACGTATAAGACTTAAGTGAGAAAAGTAATCTTACAATTTCTTCTTTTTTTTTCTT
>JAGLGJ010000056.1 GCA_023144075.1 Candidatus Bathyarchaeota archaeon
CAAGCTCATCGATGAAGATGATGCTTGGAGCATGTTTATTGGCTTCTTCAAATATTTCACGAAGTCTTGCTTCACTTTCACCATAATATTTACTCATGATCTCTGGGCCATTCAATGTGATGAAGTGAGCATCTGTCTCATTTGCAACAGCTTTAGCGATCAGAGTCTTTCCTGTTCCTGGAGGACCGTGTAAAAGTATTCCTTTTGGAGGTTCTACACCTAGTTTCTCAAATAATTGAGGATAGCGGAGAGGAAGTTCCATCATTTCTCTTACTCGCTGGATCTGGTTGCCTAAGCCGCCGATGTCTTCATAGGTTATTCTCGGTGCCTTTTTGACTACGTCAGCTGTCTTCTCGGAGACCTCGACTTTTGTGAGAGAAGTGATCACAACAGCTTCAGCACGAGGACGAACTTTGGCTACAACAAATTCAACTATTGTTCCAAAAAAATTGAATCTGATCCTATCTCCTTCCATAACAGGAAAAGCTTCCAACACCTTTCCAAGATATTCCTCAGCGCCACCCAATTGAATAGGCTCTACCGGAGCCAATAACACGTTTGAAGCATCTTTTCCTTCTATCTTAGAAACTTCAACTTTATCATCAATTCCCACTCCAGCGTTTCCTCTTGTTGATCCATCAATTCTTATTATTGCAGCCTCTCTATCCTCGATATATTCTGGTATTACCTTAGCTACTGTACGCCGCTTGCCTTTCAGGGAGATCAGATCGCCTGTACTCGCCCCAAGTTTCTTCATTAAATCAATATCTAACTTTGCAATTCCACGAGCTGCATCACGTTTTAGCGCATCTTTTACTCGAAGAGTCAAAACACCTTTAGATGAAGACATAATCAAACAGCACCAAATTACTACCGAAATTATTTAGGTGAATGTATGATGGATTTTAAAAACTTATTGTGCTAAATCTTTTCTAAAATAGTTAGACTATTGATATTTAGAAGTTAAAATAACACATTAAGAAATTAAATGAGGCATCAAGTTGGAACATGTGAGAATTAGAACTGTAAAGAAAGAAGACTTCTTAGAAATTATGAATCTCGCCAGCAAATGTGCCCCAATACCGATTGAAAGAGATTCCATCTATCATTTGTTCACTAAATATTTTGCAAATACATGCTTTGTAGCTGAGAAGGATAACAAGATCGTTGGCTATATTCTAGGATTTATTTCCCAACTAGAGAAAAATATTGCATATATTCATAACATATGTATTTCTCCAGATTTGAGACGGAAAAAGATTGGTAGCAGCCTATATCAGAAATTCTTTCAAAATATGAAGAAAGAGAAATGTCAGAAAATTTTTCTGATAATAAATCCTTCAAATAAACTCTCAATCAGCTACCATGAATCATTAGGCTTCAATATTTCAAAAGAAGGAGAAGAAATTTATATTGAGGGGATTAGGGCAACTAAAAACTATAATGGTCCCGGAAAACACATGGTCATCATGTGTAAATCCCTATAGAAATTGTTGTATCATTCTTTATTTAATCAAGGAATAGTTTAGAAATAAGATCATGAGTTATTATCATCTCGAAGTATAAAAATAGGCTTTGAATCTTAAATGGTTTAAGTCTAAATTATAAAATTAGAGAGGAAAAATTTTGCGTTTTGGTTTAGCGACAACTGGTGGAGACGCCCCAGGAATGAATGCTACTATTAGAGCAGTCGTCAGGACAGCGGTCAGCAAGAACATAGAAATTTTCGGTTTCAAACGTGGTTATGCAGGAATACTGGCTAATGAATATGATGTCCTGGATGCCAGAAAAGTTGGTGGTATAATGCACTTAGGCGGCACTTTTCTGAAAACATCAAGGGCCGAATTAATGAAAAGTGATGAAGGAATATCCCAAGCATCTCAAATATTGAAAAAAAATAGACTTGATGGCCTTATAATTGTTGGAGGAGATGGCTCATTTAAGGCAGCGTTAAGAATTCACAACACAAGTCAAATTCCAGTTATAGGAATACCTGCCACAATAGATAATGATCTACCTGGAACAGATACAACAATAGGATTTGATACTGCTATAAATACCGCCTTAGGTGCAATTGACAAGATTAGGGACACAGCAACCTCCCATGAAAGAGTCTTCGTCGTTGAAGTCATGGGACGAAACAGAGGATTTCTCGCATTAGAAGTGGGATTAGCATCAGGAGCAGAAATAATCCTTATCCCTGAAATCGGTTGCAGCCAAGAAGACGTTTGTGCTAAGCTTGCAGAAAGTAATCGTAAAGGTAAGAAATCAGGAATAATAATAATGGCAGAAGGTTCAGCTGATTGCTTGAATTTAAAAGATATTATTGAGAAAAAATTAAGTTTTGAAGTTAGAATTACACGTCTAGGTCACATGCAAAGAGGAGGTAGCCCAACTGCATTTAGTAGGATATTAGCTTGCAAAATGGGTTCAGCAAGTATTGACTTCTTACTAAATGGGAGGACGAAAGATATGACGGCAATACAAGGGAGAGAAATAGTCCCAGTTGATCTTGACTATACATGTACTACCGAAAAACAAATAGACAAACGAGTCTATGAACAAGCACTTACATTATCTATTTAGAATGTCTTTAATGAAGCTCAAATCTAAAGCAAGTTATTGATATTTATGAAATTGTAAATGAATAGACTCGCCAGGACGCCAACATGCCAGAAATCATTTTTAGTCCAAGTAATAAGAAGGCAAAGCTAGAGCAAGATAGAACAGTTCTATCGTACATCCAAGAACTTGGAATAAACATTAGTGCATCCTGTGGTGGACGTGGCATATGCCGAGGATGTCTTGTAAAAATAGATCAAAAAGAAAATCTAAACGATCTTACGAAAATAGAGATAGAATTCATAAAAGATCAAGCATATAGACTAGCCTGTCAAGCGAAAATCGTCAGAGAAATAGAAGACATCTTTGTTGAGATCCCAGAATTTCGAAAATATAAAATTCTAACTAAAGGAAAAACCAGGAAGATTTCTTTAAATCCGTTTGTCACGAAGAAAAGATCTATAATAAGTTCAAAAGTCTTCTCGGAAAATAATGAGATTGATAAATATAAAGGAGAAATTTACGGCTTAGCTCTAGATATTGGCACTACAACAATTTCGATGTCTTGGATAGATCTAGAGACAGGACAGGAACGATTCATTTCTTCATCATTAAATCCTCAGATGAGCTATGGAGATAATGTAATTGATAGAATAAATTATGCAAAAACAAAAGATCAAAATCATCTTCGACAAGCTTTGGTTGATAGAATAAACGAAATGATCATACAAGGTCCGGTTAAAAGTGATCACATCTATGAAATTGTCGCTGTTGGAAATACTGTCATGAGAGACATAATTGTAAACAATTCAATAACAAAATTAGGAGAAGCACCATTTGAGCCAATAAGTAAGGAATCGGTACGGAAATGGGCCGAACAAATTGGAATAATCATACATCCAAAAGCGAAGGTATACAGTCTTCCGATCATTGGTCATTTTGTTGGTGCAGATGCGCTTGCAGTGATATTGTCAACTGAAATGTATAAAAATCAAGAAATAACCATGGCGATAGATATAGGAACTAATACAGAGATAGCAATAGGTAACAGAGAAAAAATTATTGTAACTTCATGTGCATCGGGACCAGCTTTCGAAGGGTCAGGAATAAAATGTGGCACTGGAGCAATAGAAGGTGCAATAAGTCAAATAGAAATCAAAGATGATTTGAGTATTGAATATGAGACTATAGACGATGCATCTCCAAGTGGCATATGTGGTTCTGGATTAATCGATGTCCTTGCTGAAATGTTGGATAGAAACATTATTGATAAAAAAGGAAAATTCTTGAAAGGAGAAAATAAGTTCACTATAAAAGAAAATGGAAAACCAATTTTCATAGATGGTGAGGATATAGATAATCTGAAACTTGCTAAAGCAGCAATACATGTTGGAACCAAGGCAGTTATGAGACATTATGGAGTCGAATTAAAAAATGTTGAGAGACTATATTTAGCTGGGGCCTTTGGAAATTATGTAGATCCATTAAAGGCAATAGAAATTGGTATGTTGCCTGATATTTCTCTGAAAAAAGTTGAGAGAGTTGGTAACGCTGCGATAGAAGGTGCAAGACAAGCTCTAATATCTAAAGAGAAAAGAAAAGATGCTGAAGTTATTCCGAAAAAAACTAAACATATCCGACTAGAAATGGAGAAAAACTTCCAAGACCAATTTGTAAACGGTTTATTATTTGATAAATACGAGTAATATCAGAATAGTTATTTCAATTCTATTTTTTCATAAGAGCTAAACACTTTTTCACTCCATCGATGCAATTTTGACCATATGCATCGGCTCCTATTCTATTTGCATAGTCCTCAGTTACAGGTTTCCCGCCTACTATGATTTTAATTTCATCTCTCAACTTATCTTCTTTTAACTGAAGTACAACATCTTCCATATATGATATGGTTGATGTTAAGAGCGCTGACATTCCTAGAACATCAGGTTTTTCTTCTCTTATTCTTTGAACGAATAATTCTTTACTGATGTCAACTCCTAAATCGATAACCTTGAACCCATTTGATTCAAGCATTATGCCCAAGATTGTTTTACCTATATCATGAACGTCGCCTTTCACCGTACCTAGAATAACTATTCCTTTGACTTTGGTGGTTCTATTGAAATGGGGCTTAAGAATCTGGACTGCCTTTTTCATATTTCGACCGGAGATTATCAAGTCAGATGTGAAATATTTTCTGAATTCCTTGTTCTCATAGCCTTTACCTATATCATCTAAACCTGTAGACAAGTGTCTGAAGATAATGTAAGGATCCTTTCCTTTCGATAAATTCTCATTGCAATAATCTTTAATTTTATTTCCTTTGAAGTCAAGGAGAATCTCCAGAATTTTATTGAGATCTATCTGTTCTGACATTATCTATCCCAAATAGCGTGTGCGCGATAACGGTTCCAGTTATTAGATCCCTCTAATTCTATATAATTTTGAATCAGTATGAACAAGTATTCAAACTTTAAATCCAAAGGTCTAGCCGTATAATGTTCAAGTGAATATATTGAGATCTATACTGCCTACTGCGATCGTATGTCTGATCTTTGTATTTGCTCCTCTAGCCTATGGATACGGCCAATCAGAATCAGAGATCACCAGCCAATCATCTGTGAACCCAGTCACTGTAGATGGTATGTGGACAACAGAGGATGAATGGTCTGATGCTACCGAATTATTGGAAGAGGGCGCTATGTTTGCGATCAAAGATGATTCTGAATTTCTCTATGTTCTCATGGATTTTATTGAAGATAACAATATGGAGACTGGTGACTTGGGAGGAATTAATTTTGACCTCTACAATGATAAGGCGGATAAGCCACAACCTGATGATCTTTCGATAAGTCTGATTCATAGTTATCCGGAAGGCACAAAGGGATGGATCTTCCAAGGTAATGGGACTCATTGGATCGTCATATGGAAAGAAGACATGGATATTGCAGATCCTTTGGGAATAATGTCAGCATCGACTAATATTACTGATAATAATCCTTATTCGGAATCGCCACACGTTATCTACGAGTTCGCCATTCCAAGATTCATATTCGAAAATGCTTCACAGACAGGATTCACAGTATTCCTAGAAGACCGCGAAGCTAACGGGGAATTACGCTTGGCAGTAAATCTTCCTAAAACAGCTGATTACTATCCAGCCAGTTGGGATACCCTAACATTTGCAACTCAGTCAGGAGAAACATCTTCCCCTACGGAATCACCAACGACACAGACTACAACGGAGCAATCACCAACGGTCACAGAGACAACTCCTCAACAGCCTGTTGCACCGCCTCAACCTGGTGCAGGATCACAGCAAAGAGCAATAATTATCGTAATTGCTGCAATTGTTATTATTGCAATTCTATTATTCAGGGGAAGTAAGAAACCCAAAAAGAAATAAAATTCCAGAATCACGAAATGTTGAATCTATGATTCTTAAATTAATTCTGATGAGTCATCTAAGTTTTATAACTATTCTTTTTTCTGTAATTGGAATGAGCTTCTTCAATCTTAGCTCAGCATTATTTCGGAGTTTATAGTGATCCATTGGAGTGTCAGCTAACTTCCCATCAACTTCATACAGATAGTATCCTTCCTTACCATCGATTGAAACAAGTAACTCCTTATCGTTAATTTTTTTTGTATTTACAATACATGTAGATTTTAACGCATCTAAGACACTCGTTCCTTGACGGAGATTGATTTGAGATGTCTCACATAATGTATCTAATATTTTGTAGAATCTATCCTGCTTCGCTTTGTAGACATGACTCCTACCGAACACTTTCTTTTCAACAAGCCCAGCTTTTTCGAGGATTTTAATATGTTTAGCAGCTACAGGAACTGATATCTTCATATGCCGAGCTATTGCTGAAACATGCATTTCTTTTCTCAATAGAGATTTCAGAATTTCTAAACGTGTTGAACTGCTTAACGCCTTAAACATGGAATATCCCTATTATTACCCAAATGGTTAACGAATGTAAGCACATGTATATATATCGGTCTTTCATCTAACGCCAGCACGACGTGCAATTACTATGAAAGCAGCTATCTTAGTTATGATGATTTGCATCTTGACTCTTATTCCATATGTTTCTGCATACCCTTACAGTAATAGTGAACAAGAAGTTAGTCAAGCACTTGAATGGCTTAGATCACAACAACAGACTAATGGATCCATAGGAGGTTTCGGAACTTCTTCTTGGGCGGTTATGGCTATCGTTGCTTCTGGAGAAGATCCACATGACTGGTCCAATGGAGGCGATTCAATAATTGATTATCTGAAAAAAAACACAGATTTGTTGAGCTCATCAACTGACTATAGCAGATTCATACTTTCTATGGTTGCAGCTGGAGAGGATCCTA
>JAGLGJ010000057.1 GCA_023144075.1 Candidatus Bathyarchaeota archaeon
TCAATACACATGGGGACCCACCCCAAAATATCAAGGAACCCCTGACGGCACGATAGGAGCCACAATAACTATAACGGCACCATCACAACCTGGCGACTGGTGCATCCAAGCACTTCTCGAATATGCGGTAAAGATTGGTTCAAAATTTACGTTGGCAAATCAAACTGGATTCTGTGTCTCAGTTATTAAAAAAGAGATCACCCCAACACCAACTCCTACACCGACTCCGACACCAACTCTGCCCGCTTTTGAGGTTGAGACTGATTGGGCTGTCGGTCGTGTCTGGATGGATCCTGAACATCATAGTCCAATCTCCCCAATCCCCTACATAAGCGAAGGTGAAGGAGCAACATATCATGCGATGATCTATCTGAGGAGCTTTCATGTTATACCTGAAGAGTATATGGAATCAGTACGTCCTTCCATTACTGTTCAAGTTTCCTTTCTGATGGATGGTACAGTGAGAAATGATCTTTTCCCATCACAGACTCTTGATATAAGGGTTGGAACAGCAGGTCAAGAAGTATCAACAAGAAGTGTAGCTGGAAGTGATGGAGGGCGAATGCATACTTTTGGCTTCAGAGTCGTCTCATCTTTTATAGACCCACAACCAGCAAACAATGAGAACACCACACAATTCATGATTGCTGGGCTTCCAAGCGCGACAATAATATCTGTGAACGCACCCAACACTACAGTCGTCAGCACACCTCTGAACATAAGCATCAATTTACAATGGACTGCAGCCTTCGGGGCTGACTTGAGAGTTCTACTAATTGATCTTGATGGTGCATCATTCAGTACCAACATGACACGCGAGAAGGCTATAGGTGGAGCCGCTATCGGTGATGTCGTATCATTCGCAGTTACAGCTCCTTCAAGTCCAATGGAATGGAATCTCAGGGCTGAAGCTTGGACAAGGGCAGAAGGTTCAACAGAATGGCGCCATGACAGCTCAGGATGGTCGCGAGATTTCACAATCACTGTTACTGAATCAGTCTATAGCGCCAGAGTTACTGGTGTAGGAGGTCCAGGCAGAGTTCTTCCTAGAAGTGGATTCAGCATATCACCTGTAATTAGCTATAACTTCTCGGACCCTACAACGATTCATTTGTCTGTAGGAAACATGACTATTACAGAGACTATTGAGGGCGTAGGAACTGAGAGTTATACTCTGAATATGACCTCCCCAGATGTAGAGGGACCCTTAGAAATTAGAGTACAAGTTGAGTATGAGAAAGAAGGCTCATGGCAACATGATGATGAACAATGGTATAAGACCCTCATAGTCAACGTTTCTTCAGAAAGAGCAGCTGGTCCTCTTCCAGACTGGTGGTATGAACAGATAGAGAAACCTTTCAACGAGATAATAATAGATCCAATTACAGACTTCTTATTCGGCCCCTAGCAACGAATTTAAATTTCGATTTCTTTCATCCTTTCTAGAGTGAAGTCTATACTGCTTTCATATTTTCAATCACAGCATCAGCAAACTTGGATGTACCAATCGGTTGGATACCTTCAAGTTGTCTTGCTAGATCATATGTGACTTTTCTCTGACTCACAGTTTTCTCTAAAGCTTTCTCAACAGTGTCAGCTGCTTCTTTCCAGCCTATATGTCTGAATAACATGACTCCGGATAATATCGCAGAGGTCGGGTTTACCTTGTCTTGATTTGCATATGAAGGAGCTGTACCGTGAGTTGGTTCGAATAATGCAATGTTTGTCTCGTAGTTTATGTTGGCTCCAGGCGCAAGTCCGAGTCCACCACCCATAGCAGCAGCCAAATCAGAAATATAGTCTCCATTTAGATTCGGAAGTGCGAGAACATCATACTGTTTTGTCCTGAGTAAGAGTTGTTGGAACATACTGTCAGCTAATCTATCCTTTACTAGTATCTTCCCTTGTGGCATTGTTCCTTTGTAGGGTCCATCAGGCTTGAATAATTCGGTCTCAGTAACTATTTTGTCTTTGAATTCTTTGTTGGCGACTTCGTATGCCCATCTCATGAAGGCGCCTTCGGTAAATTTCATTATGTTTCCTTTGTGAACTATGGTAACGCTTTTTCGATTGTTCTTGATTGCATAGTTTATTGCTGCTCTGACTAGTCTTTTGGTTGCGTATTCGCTTATTGGTTTTATTCCTACTCCTGAGTCTATTCTGACGTTGGTATTCATTTTGTTATTGAGGAATTCGATTAGTTTCTTTGCTTCTTCTGAACCTTCCTCAAATTCTATTCCTGAGTACACGTCTTCTGTGTTCTCCCTGAAGATCACGATGTCAAGCTCTTCAGGATTCTTGAGTTTACTGGGTGCTGTTGGTAGATATTTCACTGGTCTAACGCATGCGTAGAGATCAAGTTTCTGTCTTAAGGTGACATTAAGGCTCCTGAATCCTCCAGCTATTGGAGTTGTTAAAGGTCCCTTTAAGGCAACTGTATGTTCCTTTATCTTTTTGAGTGTCTCTTCAGGAAGGTATTCACTATATTTCTTTTGAGCTTTTTCACCAGCTAAAACTTCAAGCCAGACAATCTTTTTCTGCGGTCCGTAAGCTTTCTCTACGGCACCATCAAGAACTCTTTTTGTCGCTTTAATAACGTCGGGGCCTATTCCGTCTCCTTCAATGTAGGGTATTATCGGCCTTTCGGGAACATTCAATATTCCATCCATATTTTCTATCTTAGACCCGATATCCTTCGATTTCTCGTTCTGCATTTTTATCTGTGAACTCATTTGTAACTCAGCGTGCGCTATCATTCGAATTCATTCGGTATATAGTTCTTGTCTTGGTATCCATTGTTCAATATAATTTCTTGATCTGTGCTCTCCATTCAGGGAATTGCTCGATTGACGGATAGTTGAAGTAATGGTTCTTCAATCTATGCATCTTTTTTGAAACATCTCTAAGTTTGATCAAGAAATCAAGTCGTCTGATGTTTCTGAAGGCTCTCTCCGCCTTATCACCAATACTAAGTTTTAGATCGCCATCCACACTGGCTCTTAGAACATCACTTTCTTTAACAAGTTTATTCTTCATTCCATAATTCAATTCATCATCTGTAATTTCTTGGAGGAAGATTCTGAATATGTCTAGACCAGCCTGTTTGGCTCCATATCCTTTCATATAATCTGCATTGTATTGCCATAGTCCTTTTCTACTCACATCATCTCGCATTATTGCATCTGAGGATATCTCTCCAGCAAGTTTACCGGCGAACATTGAAGGTCCAATTCCGCCCCCATGTATTGGATTAACCATACACGCTGCATCACCAATAATCATTAACCCATTTTCAACAAAACAGTCCAGAGGCCGTCGAGTTGGCACGTATCCTCCTCCCGCATGAAGAAGTTTGGAATCCTTAAGAAAGGGCAATTGTAAAACATGATTATAGAGTTGAGTCTTAGGATGTGGGCCTTTCATACTTGCTTGAATGCCTACTCCAACATTTACTTTTCCTCCATCTCTTGGGAACACCCAGAAATATCCTGCAGGTGACACAGATTGACTGAGATATATCTGACAATATCCTTGTTCCAGCTCAACGTTACCCCGAATCTCCCTATGACATACCATGAAATCTCGCTTTGATACCTCCCTCTCAACAACAAATCCTTCTGGGAGTCTGTTTTTAATGGCAGCCGCAATACCTGTTGCATCGATGGTGACCTTGGCATGGAAGTCATCCTTCCGTCCACTCTTCAAATTCTTAGCCGTTACGCCTCTTACATATCCCTGTTCCGTTAGAGGCTCGATAACAAGCATGGAATCTTGAAATTCGGCACCACTCTCAATTGCAGATTTCAATAATCTTTGGCCAAAACGAAATCGATCGACTATAGATCCAGACATACCTCGACCTTCCATTTTGAAGGTGATCGACTGATCAGGTGAAATTACTTTTACTCCTTTAACTTCTGAATTGAAATCTAGACCCTTCGATGGCGCTGAAATTTCTAGTTTATTAAAATGATGCCCCGCAATAGCATCACCACACACCTTGTCTCCAATCTTAGCTTCTGGTTTGCAATCCATCAAACCAACTTTCAATCCCGCTTTGGCAGCGGTATAAGCTGTTAAGCATCCACCACTTCCGGCGCCGATCACTAAAAGATCAAATTTTTCCATCTTGAATACACTCTACTGCAAATATCTAACTTAAGATTTGTATCATCTATACATCCTTGAAACCTAAATGCGTCTGTATCCGAAGTAATAACTTTACTGTTTCAGACGCAGGAAACTATTGAGTATCTCTATTGCAACAGGTCCTCTAACTACATTACCTCTTATTGATTTGTCCGAGAAGTGAGGTGTTGAATGAAAAACAGGATCAGGCTCTATATGCGGGAGTGATACAATATTTTCATCTTCAATTTTAAAAACGTCAACATGTACTCTACAGACCCAGCGATTATATCTTCGAAGTTCGGGATACTCTTTCTTGAGATTGAAGGGAAAGCCTATTGGGCAGGAGACAGTTGGTCCAGGATGCCCAAATGGATCATCGACCATGTTTCGAGTCTCGAATCCGTTAGATTCATAGAGCTTGACAATATCATCTACTGATTTCATTTTATGGTCTAGATACTGATCTGGTTTAATCTCAAAGGCTGGATAATAATACGATTCCCTTGTAAGAGAATCCTGATATGTAGCGGAGAGATAATACTGTTCAACTTCTGATTTCGTTGGTACATATGTCCAATCTACAGGTTGAGTTTGAATATGCTCTATTCTAGAATAAGGCTCTGACATCTCTTTATCCTCATTTAACATCATTAACTTGGATACAAACTTGTTGCTTGAACATTCATCAAAGTGATTACGAAGAAATTTGATTACCATTAATCCAAACATACAAAAAACAGTTAACAGCAAAAAACCTTGCAATAAAATTAGGGATTAGAACGCGGGTGATGTTAATAGCGCCCATCGCCAGGAAAAAGCTCGACACTCTTTCCTTAGGGCGGGATTTGAACCCGCGTTATGTCCCTCCGATTGGAAGTCATACGGGTGACAGCCGTACACTCCAGACTTTTTCAGGCTTACTGGGCCAGACTATACTACCTTTATGCATCCTTGTTCTGATTGGGCACGGAATATTCTAACTCAGCCAGCCCGGTCTCTCTATACACTTTATCGTAACTTTAAAGCCTTTCTCGTTTCATTTTTTCAGATAAAACACTATTAAGATGATTCAATACTCATTCGCTGAAAGGTTTTTCTAGGTTATTGAATAGTAGCTGCTAGTAAGCGGGGCCCGTAGCTTAGTCAGGTAGAGCACCGGGCTTTTAACAAATTTGGAGGCCACCCGGAAGGAAACAATCTAAATGTTTCCTGGGGTAGGGTCGCGGGTTCAATTCCCGTCGGGCCCGCCAGATTCTTTTCAAAGGATCATTCACGAGAGATGATAGAGAGTCTCATTCCTAGAGCATGTGTAGAACAATAGATAGTGCGTTCTGAACATCTGTAACTTCATGTAAATGAAGAAGTAACCAAGTTTTTATAAGGTGCTTCTACGGTATAGTGTTTTTAAGGCACAATGGTTTTGTGACAATTCACAATCTTACTGGAATTTGGAAGGATTATTGATCAAGTGCTGGGAGGCGATTTAGGAAACGGTCAAAAAATGTGTTGATTGTGGCAAACGAACTAGTAGAGGATTGATGTATTGTGAATCTTGCCGAAAATTACATTTCCAAGATGCATTGAAACGTATTAGACAAACAGATCTCCGACCAGAGATAATCAACAATTCGGCTATTACAAACTCAGATAATCAGGTTCAAATTGTCCCTGAGAGGAGTGGAATAGTCAGCTTCCCAATCGAAAGAACGAATCTTAGTGAGACATCAAAAAAGGTAACACATGTGATTGCATCTGCAAAAAATAAATAGAAACTTATTCAATATCACGTAAGACACAATTTTTAGCATATTCATTAATAGATTTTTTTTCTACAAAGATAATCAGAATCTAGAATTCATATAGAAAACGGATTTAGTAATATCTGATATTTCTTCATCTTACGTGGTGCGGGGAGTGGGATTTGAACCCACGAACCCCTACGGGATAGGCTCCTGAAGCTTACGCAGCATACTGCTTCTACGCCTTTGACCTGACTAGGCGATCCCCGCAATTTCTCATTTTTATCACAGAAGATCTTCTTCAAGATATCGTTGATCATCTGAAAATGTTTGGGTACTAATTCAGTGATTCTCTGGCTCCATAACAGTTTTAAGAGAAGAGAGTAAACAAGCCATTGAAATGGAACCTTACGACGAAGAAGAGCAGCCAGTGCCGACTTTTCCGACAAGAAAAGTAATGCTTGTAATAGCAGCGCTCTTCGCAATTTTTGTGATATGGTCTCTAGGGAGTCAGCTGATCTGGTTAATACTTAATTTCAAAGAGTTTGGTGAACTCTTTCTCAAACCAATCTATTTTGAGATAATAGGCGGAACCATACTAGCGATTATCGCTTTCGTGAGACTCGACATCCTAAATAGACGCTCTCTAATTTGGTGGTTTATTAGTCTAATAATTTCCGCCTTCAAAGGATATGGGGTAATTCCACCAAATCGAATCGACTTTAAAAGTTTCAAACTAACACCAACGAAATTCGCTCTCTGGCAAATTACAAAAGTTCTCTTAGGAATGATGTTATTCAGGAATTATGTTTTCGGCATGGCTACCTATGCCATGTCTCAAGGTTGGGATCCAAAGCTTGATCTAGTGCTTGGCGTATTCAAACTACCTTTCATCACTCCTCCAATGGATGGCTCATATGCTCAAATGAATGTTCTACCTATGATACCTGCATTAACACTCTTACTAGGTCCATTATTAGCCGCATTCGGAACCCGT
>JAGLGJ010000058.1 GCA_023144075.1 Candidatus Bathyarchaeota archaeon
CCGGTCTATCCTGGGTTGATCCTCATGATTTTGTATATCGATTATTGAAAGAGCTTAATGATGCTGTACATTAAGAAGATTCGAATGCAATTACATTAATCAATTTGGAAGCAGACGCGAAAACAACTAAAGCAAATTATTTTGCGTCGTTATGTGATCTTCTCGGACTTGATTTCTATCCAAATTATAAGACATCTTCGCCAATTGATACTTCAATATTTAAAAAAGCTAATCGAGTAAAAACTGAACTTGGCAGAAAAGTGATAATCTCAGAAACAGGATACCCGAGCGGACCTTTCTTCTTAGGTTATTCAGCTTCAAAGCAAGCAAAATATGTATCCAGAGCATGTTCTGATGCTTCTGACATTGAGGCTATATGTGGTATAGGAATATGGCGCTACAGGGACTCTGCATGGAGGTCATTTCCTTTCCAAGAAAATCATTTTGGTCTCATTAATAGTATGGGTAATCCCAAACCGGCGTGGAATTCATTAAAGAATATGATCAGGAAACTGACCTGAAGAATCTAATGGCATTTAATAAATTGGAAAAATCCAATAGTTTTGAAAAAGAATGATCAAATTGGTTCAGTTATTCCTCTAAGCAGTAGCCTTTTTGATCAATGAATGCACAGTAAACTGGACTAGTGACAAATCTAAATAGGAATGTACATCAGACTACCTCAAAGGTTTGAGCAATGGTTTTTCAGGTAGGTAAAATTCCATCTGAGATTCTTAAGAGCGTTGTTTTTAGAAATCTGGGAATGATCAATGACAGGCTTTTAGTTGGGCCTGGAATTGGAGAAGATGCTGCGGTAGTCCGATTTGGGAATAAAGCCTTAGTTCTTTCAACTGATCCTATTACTGGGACCGCTTCTAATGTCGGCTGGTTTTCTGTACACATAAATGCAAATGATGTTGCTACGTTCGGAGCGAAGCCAAAATGGTATCTATGCTCAATAATGTTGCCGAAAGGATCTAGAGAGAATGTTCTGCGCGAGATCATGAAGCAGATTGATTCTGCATGCACCGAATTGGGGGTGACAGTAATAGGCGGTCATTGTGAGGTTACACCATTTTTAAAGAGGCCAATAATTGTAGGATTCATGCTGGGTGAGACCAGTCTGAATCGATATGTGACGTCAGGAGGTGCTTCTGTGGGAAATGTGCTAATGTTGACTAAGACTGTAGGGATCGAAGGAACTACGATTCTAGCAACTGACGCAGAAAGCATATTGAGAAAGCATTTAAAGAAAGAAGTAATAAAGCGAGCCCAGAATCTTTATAAAAAAATTAGTGTCGTCAAGGAGGCGCTCATGGCTATGGATGTCGGTGGAGTAACTGCAATGCATGATCCTACCGAGGGGGGAATTCTGTGTGGTATATGGGAATTGAGTGAAGCATCAAATCTCGGAGTTAAAATTTACCAAAATAGAATTCCTATATCTTCTGAAACCAAGAGTATTTGTAAAATATTAAAAATCGATCCTTTTAGACTAATGAGTTCAGGATCTCTTCTTATTGCAGCGAAGAAATCCTCGGCACCTAAAATCATTAAGGAATTATCTGGAAAACGGATTCCTATTTCAGTTATTGGTGAATTCACAAAAAGAAAACATGGAAGAAAGTTTTTATCAATTGATGAAAGCGTCGTTGAATTGAAACCGCCCTTTCCGGATGATGTTTATAATATGTTTTCTAAATTGAGATAGATACTCGAACAATATTGGATATGATCAGATTGGATCTTTTTAAATTTCGTTGGTTACTGATGGCCTCTATATCAGGCATAATTGCTTTGGCTCTAGCTCTCTATAGCATACGATTGCATCCTTCTCCCACTATCTATGGAGAACAATTTATTTTGAATGAGTGGGCACCTATTCCATTCATACAGTTTAAACCAATTACTCTAATCTTTGTTTTTCTCTTTCTGTTCTATGCCTTTTTAGTTCAACATTTTGAGAATAAAATTGCAAAGCTGAACCGTGATATTCAGCTATTTCTATTTATTGTCGCCTTTTTGATGACAGTAGGCTCTCTTTACGAATTATTTTTTAATTTTACACTTTGGGGGGCTTTGATGTCAACAACCGGCGTCTCAAATCCAGATATTCTAGTTAACAGATTTCCAAATCCCGAAACAGCTGTTTCGCTTGTCTATGCAAGCAAATTGGTGATTCTGATCTTTGCTATGTCCTCATACTCTGTGTTTTTCTTACATAGACTCGATATGGCTCGGCACTTTAGGTCTGATAGAGCGCATTAGAATTCTTTTTAATGGGTTTTATTTTACTTTCGATGATCTCTACCGTTTATATCCGTTAGAATGTACAAGAATAGTTACTGTTTACGAGTCCCCATGAGGGGTGATGTTATACGGTAGGTAAACCTGCAAAAATCAGAGATGACTTGATAAACCAAGTTTTACTCCGTCCGACCGTCTTCGAAGATGAGACGCCGCTATCCCTAGAACATGTTCCAGGAACACTACCTCACAGAGAGAAACAATTAATCTTTCTAGCACAATTATTCAGGTCCCTCATTGAGAAACCTGGTTCAACAAGCCAGAGGGTTTTGATAACAGGTCCTGTAGGAACCGGAAAGACGGTAATGGCTCAACGATTTGGACTAGACCTAGTCAAAATCGCAAGAGGCAGAAAAATAGGCCTGCGCTATATCCACGTCAACTGCCGCGAATGTAAGGGAAGTTTGTTCGCGGTTCTGAGAAAGGTAATGAATGAATTTGAAGAACAATTCCCAAAGAGAGGATTCTCATCAGAGGAACTATTGCAAGCAATAATGCGCATTTTGGATGAAAAGAATCTTTTCTTAATACTAGCTCTAGATGAACTTGAGGCTTTACTCGAGGCCGATAACTCGGCACTCTATGCTCTGACCCGAGTTCAAGAAGACAGAGTAACCTCTCCTGTACGCCTTTCACTAATATGTATGCTCAGAGAACTAAAATATCTAGAACTTCTTGACAGAAGTACAGTAAGCACACTACAACAAAATTTGATCGAATTAAATCCCTATGTATCTAACGAACTCTTCACTATTCTGAAAGATCGCGTAACTCTAGCGTTCAAAGAAGGGGCAGTCCAAGACGAAACAATAGAATTGGCGGCTGATATAGCCTCATCAAGCGGTGATGCACGGTATGTCATAGAACTTCTTTGGAGGGCTGGAAAATACGCCGACTACGATGAGAGTAAAGATGTCAAGCCTGAATATGTCAGGAAAGCCGCTGGGACCGTATATCCGACCCTGAGAGACGAGTACTTGAGAACTCTTTCTCTAAATGAAAAACTGTTTCTCCTTGCTCTATCAAGATATCTTGAAGATAATGACGCGGCCTACGCAAGCATGGGTGAAGTTGAGGAAGCCTACAAGGTCGTCTGTGAAGAATACAATTCTCAACCTAGAGCTCACACACAATTTTGGAAGTACATGAGGCTCTTGAGTGCAACAGGATTGATCTCAACAAAGCTCTCAAGCAAAGGTGCCAAAGGAAGAACAACCCTGATAGGTTTATCCTTAATATCGGCTTCAACAATGAAAAAATGTATTGAAGCTGCTCTGGAAGTGTTCTCCACAGATGTCGCTAGAAAAAGACGCATCACTTGATGAGGTTCTTTCTTGCCGAGGAAAGACTAGAATTCTGATGCTCCTCTCCGAAGCAAGAGAACTGAACATAACAGAAATAGCAAAAAATGTTGGGTTAAACCACTCCACGATAAATAGTCATCTAACACAATTAGAAAAATCAGGGCTTATTACTGAAAAGAGATTCGGGAGAATCAGAATCTATAAGTACTGTGAAGAAGACCCAAGAGCACAAGCAATAAAAAACCTCATCAAAGTCTGGAATGATCAGAACAATCAGAAAAGGATGTAAAGAATTGTCTAAACAGCCCAGCAAGTTTAAAATGGTTGACATTTCGCCAAAAGATGCTGTCGAAAGAGAAGCCACAGCTATCGGCAAACTAAAACTGAGAAATGAAACCGCCAAGAAGCTAAGAGAAGGTAAAATCGAAAAAGGAGATCCTATATCGATTTCTGAGGTAGCCGCTACGCTGGCTACTAAAAATACTAGTCAACTTATTCCAATGTGTCATAACATACCGATTTCTAAAGTTGAGACGGGAACACGATTCGGTGATGATTATGTTGAAGTTGAAGTTCGTGTCAAAGCAATCGCCAAAACTGGTGTTGAAATGGAAGCCCTCACAGGCGCTTCAATATATCTATTAAATGTCTGGGATATGGTCAAAAAACTAGAAAAAGATCGTAATGGTCAATATCCAGATACTTGGATAGAATACATTAAAGTGAAGGAGAAGCTGAAGGCCACTAAGTGATGAGCAAGACATCAAGATTCCATCGAGAAGGAGCCGGAAAAAGTAAAGGGATCCTTATAATTACATGCAGTTCCTCAAGAGCTGTTCTTGCAAATTCTGGAAAGGAATTTTCGGATCCATCTGGCGAAATGATTGAGAGGATGATGAAAGAGAATGGGCATCATGTTTATGAAAGAAAACTGATACCCGATGAAAGTGAAAAAATTAACGCCATATTAACTGAAGCACTTCAAAAAGATGTTATAGATACAATAATCGTGACTGGTGGTACAGGCATATCGGAGAAGGATGTAACCATAGAAGTGGTGCAGAAGCTTATTGAAAAGGAGCTTCCAGGATTTGGTGAAATCTTCAGAAAAATAAGCTATGATGAAATAGGTCCAGCAGCTATTTTGACTAGAGCTATGGCCGGTATAGCTTCAAATAAACCAATATTCTGCATTCCTGGCTCACCAGATGCGGTAAAGAGATCACTTGATAAGCTAGTTTTGCCTGAACTTCCGCATATCTTGAAGCATGCACAAGGTTGCTGAATCCAAGCTTGACTGCTGACAAATATGGTCGCCCAATTGTAAATTTTAGGATCTCATTAACTCAAGAATGTGACCTAGCATGCTTCTATTGCCATCGGGAAGGACAAGAACATTCACATTCTAATGATCTTATGACGTCTGATGAGATTGTTAAAATAGTGAAAATTGGAACTGAATTTGGAATAAACAAGGTCAAATTGACTGGTGGTGAGCCATTAACCAGAAAGGACCTGAGTGAAATAGTACATCGTCTCTCTTCTCTATCTCAGATTGATGAGATCTCTCTTGTTACCAATGCTCGACAACTATCATTGGATAGAGCTGTTGAACTCAGACTATCAGGACTAAACAGAATAAACGTCAATCTTCCATCGGTAAACAAAGATACCTATAAAAAAATTGTTGGAAAGGATCTTGAACCCGCTTTAGCGGGTATAAATTCAGCCATGGAAGCGAAAATAAATCCAGTTAAACTCAATATGGTCCTCTTGAAAGGATTGAATTCTGATGATGTTAAACCAATGATGCATTTCGCAGAAGATAGTGGTGGAATTCTGCAAATTATTGAGCTCGAACCTCTCAAGAAAGCTGAGGAATTCTATAAACAATATCACTATCCGCTTGATGACCTAGAAAAGGAGTTCTCCGCAAAGGCGAGTGACGTTAGAGTAAGGAAGTCTATGCAAAATAGGAAAGTCTACACGCTGGGAAATCTGAAAGTAGAAATTGTTAAACCTGTTGAAAATTCTGATTTTTGCATGCACTGTACGAAACTTAGGTTAACAAGCCATGGAAAATTAAAGCCTTGTTTAATGAACCAAGAAACAATCGATGTTCTAACTTCAATCAGACGCGGGGACCCTCCAGAAGTTGTACAAGGTCTTTTCAGAAAAGCGATAAGCCATAGGAAACCATATTACACAAGTATCGGAATTCCAGCTATCGAATAATCCTTTCCAAAGAATCGAGTTCCTGTGTCGATCTTTAACGAATACTAATCATGCATGTGAATAATAGAATCGAACAAACTCATCTTCAATATGATCTATTCTGACAAATCCAAACCGAACTAATTGGATTGTATTATTAGTTTTTTCATCAAACATTGGTTCTACTAATCCAGATAGCCTTTTTGCATCAGGCATTATGATCTCGGATTTGATGTTGCCTTCTAGAGGTAGCCAGTGAATTAGTGGGGTGTTAAGTTTTCTAGCTTCATTATGGTCTTTGCTATAAAACTTGGTATAAACTGTTTTTTCATCTGAACTTGTGTATTCTATATTGAAAAGTCCTATTAAACGAGTATGACCTTTCGTACAGATTTCATGATCCTTTTTTGAGATCAATAACTTTACAGAATTATTTTTAGGTATGATTTTGAGTGTACGGAAACCTTTGGATTTATCATTTGGATTTAAAAGTGGATTCGCGATTTGTGGTTCATTAACATCTTTGATAATGAGCTCTATTGGATCATCAATGAAGAAGTATCTGTTTGAAGTTGGATCTATGATTTTACGATTTACTGCAAAAATATTCTCCCAACTCAATGTTGCGTCTACTGGTCTTGGACCTACTTCATAAGCAATTGTTCGTAAAGCATCAGGAGTTATTCCTCTCCTTCTTAAGGCAACAAGAGTCGCAAGTCTAGGGTCATCCAAACCATCTACGGTTTTTTCGTTGATCATAATCATTATTTTGGATTTGCTTAACGTTGTTCCTTCAACTTTTAGTCGGCCGTAGTGGATGGTCTCGGGATATGTCCAAGAAAGATGTTTGTACAAGTAGAGTTGCCTATCCGTGTTAGTTAGATGCTCTTTACCTCTGATGATGTGGGTAATACCTAAAAGATGGTCGTCTATTCCTGCTG
>JAGLGJ010000059.1 GCA_023144075.1 Candidatus Bathyarchaeota archaeon
TTATAACGGTTTAATGAATCTTCTGTTGGCATAACGCGATCGTTTATCAAGATCAACCATTAAAATTTAGATTTTAAAATAAATCCCATGAAAGCTGAAATTAGTTATGAACAAGATAATTCTGAGGGGCGAATAATGACATTCAAACAATCTTCCGGAAAATATAGGATTGAGTGTGATACAATGGCTAAAGTCGAAGTACCAGTTGATGCATAGCGCGCGCTAGTTATGAAAGACCAATAATTTGGGAGACTCTATACCCTACATAGAGCTGAACCTCAACAGAGTCAAGCTGTGATTTTCCCTCTATCCATTCAACAGATATTCTAATCCTTTCAAATTCTGGATCAACAAATTTGATCTTTGCAAAGCCATCTTCCAGCTTCACTGATAACGAATCGGACCATATAATATTGGATGTTTCGGAGTAACCTATCGGAGCATGACTGTTAGGTTCTAGGTAGATCTTAACTAGATCATCTCTCTTTGTATCTAGAAGTCCATCATCACTTATCGCTTTAATTGTCAATTCAACTTCGCCTCTAACAGGAATCTCAGAAGGTTTCACAATAACAAGTTTAGAGGCCTCGATTGGTATTTCCTCGGGGGGAGTTAATACATAATAAAAGGCAACACTGAACATTCCTAGTAATAGAAGTGTTGCTAAAATCGCCCTAATTGTTTCTTCACTTTTTCGAATTGATTTCATTCTTCTCCGATTCCTATGAATAGGTTAAGTTTAGATGATTCCAGAGGAGATTTGCCCTCCTTCTATTGAACGGTTATGTCAACAACTTCTGGCACTTCACCTTGAATATATGCTGAACCTATGCCGTCCATCAATTGAATTTTTTTTGTGGTCAATTGTGCCATTGGCTTATCATAACTCACCGAGGTCAAGTATAATTCGACAATGTCATTCCTTGTGGTATCCAAGTTACCTGCATCATCGATGGCTTTGATTGTCAACTTTACAGGTTTGTCAAGTGGTATAAAAGTGGTAGATGCAACTACAACTAAATTTTGTAGCTTGAGAATCTCGTGGGATGAAAGATAATGATGTGATAACCGCTATCGCAGTCACTAATATGATGGCGATCGCAGCATAAGCTTTGTTTCTCAACTTAAACAAAGAAGTCGTGTCCTTATAATCGTCTTAATCATAAGATTTTCTTGGGTTTCATTTTCTCCGATTAACCGGTTCAATTTCTGTAGTTCTTCGATCAAATCAGGAATGTGTTCGGCACCTGTAGGTACGGTAATGCTGGAACCTTTAAAGTCGTCACCAATAGGTTCGTAATTTCCCCCTAAACATTCTGATAGAAAAGCCTCGACAATTGCATAAAACGACAAACGATTTTCAGGCCTTGCGAATCCATGCCCCTCATCTGGATAAAGAACATAAGTCAGGGCAATTTCTTTTTCTTCCATCGATTGAACAATTTGGTCTGATTCAGATTGTTTTACCCTTGGATCATTTGCACCTTGACCTATGAGAAGAGGGTTTTGGATTCTATCAACATATGTTAGTGGAGAACGTTCAATTAAGAACTGTTTACCCTCATCTGTTCGATGATCACCAACTCTTTTAGCAAATAGTTCGATTGTTGGCTCCCAATAAGGTGGTAAAGATTCAAGCAAAGTCACAAGATTAGATGGCCCTACGATATCTATTCCGCATGCAAAGATCTCTGGAGTAAAAGTCATGCCTGCAAGTGTTGCATATCCACCATAACTTGCTCCCATAATTGCAATTCTATCTGGATCGGCTATGCCCTCATCAACTGCCCATTGTACAGCATCAATTAGGTCATCATGCATCTTCCCGCCCCATTCCAAGTTGCCAGCATTAATGAATTCTTTTCCGAATCCGGTCGACATTCGGAAATTAACGCTTAGAACTGCATATCCTCTATTAGCCAGCCACTGGTGTTGAGAATCATAACCCCATATATCTCGACTCCATGGGCCGCCATGTACCAGTAGTACCATAGGTAAAGGATCTCGAGGACGTAATTCCCCATTCTCATGACTATTCAATGGAAGTGTATAGTAGCTAACTAGGTTCAATCCGTCACGAGATTCTATGATCGTAGGGTGCATTTGGGCAAGAGGCAAATCCTCTAGTTGCTGATTATTAGTAAATAGAAATTCAGCTTTCTGATTTATCTGATCATATAAGTAGTATTGTACTGGTCCATTATCCAAAATGTAGGCTACTATCCAATATTTATCGTCAAGTGTCCTACTAACAATTTCTACATCACCATCGGCTACCGATTTCAGGTAAGTAAGATCTTGGAGTATGTCTTCGTCAAGTACTTGCCAATGTTTACGGTCATAATAGAACGCTACTGCCTGAACTGTTTTCTCAGTTGGATGAAATATCAGATCATCAACATCAGCCGTCTCATTTTCAGCAAGCATGATTCTATCTTTATTTTCTATATTTAACTGGAATAATGCAGCAGTATTTCGGTCTCGACTATCAATCATATAAAGGAAATTACCTGTCTTATCGAATCCAATAGGATCTGTAGTCAATGTATCCTCCATTGGAACTTTAAGAAAGAGTTCCCACTCATTTTCATGATTAGGCTTAAGAAGCTCATATCCTCCGTCAGCAGTCATCATATATGCAAATCGAATATTGTAATCATCATCTACCATGTACCCTGCAAAACCCTCATTTTCCTCTATGAGTTTTCTGTGTCCAGTTTCAATATTGACGCGATAAATGTCATGTAGTTCTGGAACACGATCATTGAGCGCAACGAGGATTTCATATGGGAATTTAGGACTAACTCCTTGAATTCGTGCGTTAACTCCTTCAAGTGGTGTAAGATCTTTTGTTATGTTAGTCTCCACATGTACACTGTATATTCGCCAATTTTCTTCGCCAGCCTTATCCTGAATATATATGATGTGTTCATTTGTGTATGACCAAAAGTAGCGGTAGATCCCTCTATCTGTGTCTTTCGTTATTGGTCTTGCAGATGTTGGATCTTCAATAGGGCCTACCCATACATTTAGAACATCATTAATTGGTGCGAGAAAACTAATTTTTGTTCCGTCAGGACTAAGTCTAGCTGTTATGCGTTCTGGATTTCCAAAGAGTATTTTACGAGGGATAAGTTCTGTTTTCGCTCCTTGATATATTGTCCAACTGGAAATTATTAAGATGGCGAAAATCATGATCAGAATTGAAATTTTTTTAAGTTTGTTCATTATCCATTATCCCATTATGAGCGAGCGTGCTCAAATCACATCTTATGTAAGATAGTCTGGAGTTCTTCTCGCGTTCTTATATTCGATCTCAAGGCTCTGTATTAATTCGGAAAATGTTTGGTCTTTTTTCATTAACGAATCAAGCTGTTTCCTGAAAAGATTACTCTCGATTCCGAGTTCATCCAAATCAACATTCAATCCTATCAAATCCTTGACCTTGAGCAAGAGTTGATGGGCTGTTCGAGGATCAACATCGCCCACATATTCTGGAGCATGACCCCAAATACTCATTGTCGGAATGCTTTTCTTCTTACATTCATTGAGAATTAAACTGTGAATGCTGCTAGGACCGCTATAATCTGCAGGTTTAATACTGCTACTCTTCATCTCTTCGACGAGTTTTGTAGTATTAGCTACTCCAGAAATTAATGGTTCAACAGTATGTGGGATACGATCAATTAGCCCTCCGAAAAGGCATATGCGATTAACTTTTCCTGAACTTATTACCTTGAATATTGAGTTAACATATCTTACCCAGTTTGTGTGTGGTTCTGTCCCGATGAAGATCAATAAGTCATGAGAGCTTTTTTTGTCTCTCCTAAAGTAGAACTCATTTGTCGGTGGCGAATATTCTTTCATTAGTCCTTCCTTAATTGTGACTTGGGGTCTCTCGATTGTGAAATCGTAGTAAGGTTTAGGATCTATCTCCCCTATCTTTTCGGCTTTCAGGCTGTCCCGTAAATATTCAGCAGCATAAGTGGCTACCCTTTTAGCGTCTGGCCATCCGCTGAAAGCCATGACCACATTGGCGCTTCTTAGGGTAATTTTCTTAAGTATAATCAGATCCTCTTTAGTTACCATAACCCCATCAATGGCTCCTATTTACCTTGAAGCTTTAAAACCCTCTGTTAAAAAAAACTTGAATATTTAGGAGATACGGATTCGAGAGTCACTAACTCTGTGTGTTTTGAATGGGCATGTTTAAAATAACATCAAAAGAAGCAGCTTTCATATCAGTTATGGCTGCGCTGATCTACGTTGCTACTTCTATAGCCATTCCAATGCCGCGACCATTGGGAATATGGCATTTTGGTGACATTATGACCTTTATTGTAGGAATACTATTTGGTCCAATCGTGGCACTTTTTGCCTCAGCGATAGGACCAACTCTATTTGATATTTGGAATCCAATACATGGTAGCGCATATGTGGTTTATGCACCGGCTACTCTAATAATTCGAGGTTCGATGGGATGGATCCTTGGAACTTTACGAGCAGTCTTTAAGGATAAACGGCAAATCTCAGAGATTGTTGCAATGGTAGTAGCCGTTACAGTGAAAAATTTTGGATACTTTTTCTACGATTACTATCTTTATGGTCCTGTAGCGTACTTAGATTTAATAACCTTCTTCCCAATGGATGCACTATACATCTTGGTGACTATCCCTCTATTGAAAACCCTTCGAAGACTCATAAATAGAGATTATATTATCCCCATCGGTAGGAGAGAATGAATATATGATCATAGATTCACACACCCATATTGGTAAATTTCCTCTTTTTAATGTCGAATCTAGTGCAGAGAGTCTCATATCTGTAATGGATGAATGGAAAGTCAGGACATCAATAACCTTCAGTTTACCCAATAGACTAACTTTAGAAGGCATTAGAAAATTTCCTGATAGATTTGCAGGTTTAGTTTGGATTAATCCTCATAAGGGTCAGAAAGCAATAGAGGAAATTGATTTAGCGATCACAGAGTGGGGATTCAAAGGTATAAAGATGCATCCGCTAATAGATTCATATCTGGTTGATCAAGAGATAGTGTATCCAATAATGGATCTCGCGAAGAAGCATCGTATCCCCGTTCTATTCCATTGTGGTCATCCGCCTTGGTCATTGCCTTGGCATTTTGCTAATCTTGCTGATGTCTATCCTGATGTGACAATTATTATGGCTCATATGGGTCATGGTCATATCGTCTATATCAATGGAGCAATTGACGTAGCCTCAGCTCATGAAAACATAATCTTAGAAACCTCAGGAATGCCTATGCATAGCAAGATAAAAGAAGCTGCCGAGAGAGTGGGTGTAAATAGGATAATTTTCGGGTCTGATTCACCATTCGGTCATCCATCATTTGAAATACAAAAGGTAAAAGTCTCAGGATTAAAAAGCGACCAAGTTGATCTTATTTTAGGAGAAAATACAAAAACGATCTTTAAATTATGAAAATGAGCACACATTGATTACATCGAATATTTATGCCATGAATTGTTTGAGTTGAGAAAGTTACTTAAATAAAAAAATTCAAGGTTAATGTTATGGACAATCGAGATGTTATTCAAAAAGCCAAAAAAGACGAAATTCGATTCGTAAGTTTACAGTTTACGGACCTACTTGGTGTTATTAAAGAAGTAGTAATTCCAGTAAAAGGACTAAAAGAGGCCTTGTCTAATGGAGTCTGGTTTGATGGATCTTCAATAGAAGGATTTGCTAGAATCCAAGAAAGTGACCTTTTCTTGAAGCCAGATCTATCAACATATTCTGTGGTTCCTTGGCTTGGAGAAAATGGCAGAACCGCTAGGATAATATGCGATATTTTCAGACCCGATGGAACTCCGTTTGAAGGTGATCCAAGGTTTGTTCTCAAGAAAGCAATTAAAGAAGCTATTGAGTTAGGATTTCAATATAATGTGGGACCCGAACCTGAATTCTACATTTTCAATAAGGAAGAGGTTGAAAGAAGGCATCCCATAGATTACGGTGGATATTTTGATTTATCATCTTATGAAGGCTATGGATTAATAAAAAAGATAGTGACTGCACTTGAGAGTTTTGAGATTAGTGTAGAGACATCACATCATGAGGTTGGTCGAGGACAATATGAAATTGATTTCAATTATGGTCCAGCCTTAGAGATTGCCGACAAACTTCTAACTTTAAAATATACAGTAAAAAAAATTGCACAAATGCAGGGCCTGCATGCAACTTTTATGCCAAAACCAATTATGGCGGCTGCAGGATCAGGAATGCACGTTCATCAAAGCCTATTTGATATCAAGAAAAAGAAGAATGCCTTTTACGCTAACGACGATCGGTATAAATTATCAAAAGTAGCCTACAGTTTCATCGCGGGACAAATGAAATTTATCAAAGCTATGTGCGCCATTCTCTGTCCAACAGTAAATTCTTACAAGAGATTGGTATCAGGATTTGAAGCACCAGTATATGTTACTTGGGCAAGCATGAATAGATCAGCGCTCATAAGAGTTCCTCGATGGTTTGAGCGAAAACCGGAATCAGCAAGAGTAGAATTAAGAAGCCCTGATCCAACATGTAATCCATACCTAGCATTCGCTGTAATGTTAAAGGCGGCCCTAGAAGGGATAAAACAAAATTTGAAACCTCCTGAACCAGTAGAAGAAAATGTATACCAGTTCGACGATGAAAGTTTAGCTCAGAAACAAATTGAAGTCTTACCAACATCATTGCGAGAGGCATTAAATTACT